>NZ_JBSGFR010000007.1:0-251367 GCF_053603475.1 Actinoplanes sp. NPDC004185
CCACCGGCGCCGTGTCGCCCCGGCCCAGCAGCAGATAGCGGAACAGGTGCACCAGTGGGCTGCCCTCCGCCCATTCGAAGTAGCAGTGCGGTCGCGGGCCCCGATCGGCTCGGCCTCCGTGCGGCCCGGCCTGCGGCTGCCCGGCCGCTGGCCGACGCCGCTGTCGGTGGTCCAGGCCCTGGGCGACCGGATCCTGCGCACTCCGGTACGGGGTAGCGCCGGGTTGCGCCTCGGCACGGCCACCTGGCGCCTGGGGGCGGGCGGGCCCCTGGGCTACCTCGCCGGGCGGCGTCCGCTGCTGACCTTGACGCTCACCGACTTCCGGCTGCGCTTCGGCACCGCGGCTCCGGCCCCGGCCGCCACCTGGCCCTGACCGCATCACGACTGCCCGGGCTGGCCGGCCACGCGGAAGTCGCCCGGACGTAGGCGGGCCGTGCGGCGGCGGTACTCCCCCGCCATCCCGGGCCAGTTGGTGACGACCCGGCCGCTGGGCGTGCGGTACCAGCTGCTGCACGCGGTCCAGACGCTGCCGGCCAGGCGGGACTGCAGCTCGGCGTCGTAGGCGGCGGCCACTTCCGGGCGTACGTCCAGGGGCTGCGCACCGGCGGCGAGGGCGCGTACGGCCTGCACGATGTAGCGGGCCTGGGCCTCGTGGAAGTAGACCACCGAGGTGTTGCCGGTGTTCGTGTTCGGCCCGTAGACCAGGAACATGTTGGGGAAGTCGGGCACGGCCATCCCCAGGTACGCGTGCGCGCCGTCCCGCCACACCTCGTCGAGCCGCGCCCCGCCGCGCCCGGTCACCCGCATCGGGGTGAGGAACTCGGTGGCCGCGAAGCCGGTGCCGTACACCAGCACGTCGCACGGGTGCTCGACCCCGTCGGCGGTGCGGATCCCGGTCTCGGTGACCGCCGCGATCGGCGCGGTCACCAGGTCGACGTCCGGACGGGCCAGCGTGGGCAGCCAGGCGCTGGTGAACAGCACCCGCTTGCAGCCCATCGGCTCGTCCGGCGTCACCTGCGCCCGCAACCGCCGGTCACGGACCTGCCACCAGCGCTGGGTGCGTGAGGCGGTCCGCAGGAACGCTCCGGCGGCCCGATTGCCGAGCACGGCCGCGCCGGTGAACACCGTCATGGCCCAGGTGCCGGCGCGCGGCGGTCGCATCAGCGCGGGCACCCGCCGGTACAGGGCCCGGCGCAGCGCGCTGTAGCGGCGGTCCGGCTTGGGCAGCGTCCACGGTGCACTGCGCTGGAAGACGACGACCCGGGCGGCCGTACCGGCGATCGCGGGAACGAGCTGGATGGCGCTGGCGCCGGTCCCGACGACCGCTACCGTCCGGCCGTCGATCCGCAGCGCGGGATCCCAGCGGGCGGTGTGCAACGCCGGGCCGCGGAACCGCGCGGCGCCGGGCAGCAACGGAATGACGGGCCGGGACAACTGCCCGACCGCCGGTACGAGCACATCGGCGACCACCTCGGTGCCGTCCGCGATCGCCAGCCGCCAGCAGGACCCCTGCTCGTCCCACTCGGCCCCGGTGACCTCGGCGCCCAGCCGCAGGTGCGGGGTCAGGCCCAGGTCGGTGACGCACCGGTGCAGGTAGGCCAGGATCTCCGAGTGCGGCGGGAAACGCCGTGACCAGTCCGGATTCGGCGCGAAGGAGAACGAGTAGAGCGGGGCGGGGACATCACAGGCGCAGCCCGGGTACGCGTTGTCCCGCCACACCCCACCCAGCCGCTCGGCCTTCTCCAGCAGCACGAAGTCGTGGTACCCGGCCCGGCGCAACGCCGCGGCGACGGCCACCCCGCCGAAACCGGCGCCGATGATCGCGATCCGGGGTGGCACTCACTTCTCCGCGTACAGGGCGTCGATGCGCTCGGCGTAGGCGCGCAGCACCGGGCGCCGCCGTACCTTCATGGTCGGGGTGACCAGCTCGCCGCCCGGCGGCCAGGCGTCGGTCAGGATCGCGTACGCCCGTACCTGCTCGGCCCGCGACAACGTCGCGTTGGCCGCCCGCATCCCGGCCGCGACCGCGGCGGTCGCGTCCGCCGGTGCCTCGGAGTCGAGCACCAGCAGAGCGACCAGGTGCGGCCGGGCGTCGCCCACGACCACGGCCTGCGCGACCTGCGGGCAGTGCGCCTTGATGGCCAGCTCGACCAGCGCCGGGGCGATGTTCTCCCCACCGGAGGTGATCAGCAGTTCCTTCTTGCGGTCGACGATGCTCAGGCAGCCGTCGCCGTCCATCGTGGCGATGTCGCCGGTGGACAGCCACCCGTCGGCGTCCAGGACGGCTCTCGTGTCGTCCGGCCGGTCGCGGTAGCCGCGCATCATCATCGGCCCGCGGACCAGCAGCTCGCCGTCGGCGGCCAGGCGGACCTCGACCCCGGGGAGCGGCCGGCCGACCGTGCCGGGGCGGATCGCGTCCGGCGGGTTCATGGTGGCCATGCCGGAGAGCTCGGACATGCCCCAGGCCTCGCTGAGCGGGACGCCGAGCGCGTTGACGTACTCCACCACCCAGCGCGGCGCGGGCGCGGCAGCGGTGATGGCCAGGCGGACCTGGTCGAGACCGAGCCGGGCGCGGACGGTGCTCAGCGCCTGCTCGTCGGCCATCCGGTACGCCGCGGCCAGCTCGGCGGGCACCTCACCGGCGCGCCGGGCCTGCTGGTAGCGGTGGCCGACGTCGACGGCCGGAGCCAGCCCGGGCATACCGCGGACCCCGGCGACCAGGCGCTGCCACACCTGCGGCACGCCACCGAACAGCGTGGGCCGCACGTCGCGCAGGGCGCCGACGATCTCCCGCGGGTCGGCCAGCGTGGTCACCTCGGTGCCGGTCCAGGTGTGCAGGTAGTGGTTGGCCCAGCGGTCGGCGATGTGCGCCGACGGCAGGAACGAGATCAGCCGGTCGCCGGCGCGCATGCCGAGCAGGGGCGCGCTGGCGGTGGCCATGGCGACCATGCCGGCGTGAGTGACCTCCACGCCTTTGGGGGCGCCGGTGGTGCCGGAGGTGTAGACGAGGGTCAGGAGATCGTCGGGGCGGACCGCGTGCCAGGAGGCGTCGAGGTCGAAATCGGGTCGGCCGCCGGCGATGAGGTCGTCCAGAGTGAAGTCCGCCGCCTCACCGCCGATCCCGGGCTTTTCGTCGAGCCCGGACTTTCCGTCGAGCACGATGATGCGGGGTGGCTTCTCCGGTTCCTTTCCGTCGCGGTCGGCCCGGTCGGGCTGCCCGTGCTGTTCGGCGCCGTCCGGCGCCGGGCCGGGGGCTGCGCTGCCGGTCAGCAGGCCGGCCAGGCGGCGTTCGGTGATCACCACCCGGGCGCCGGAGACGGTCAGCAGGTGGCTGATCTGCTCGGGTGAGGAACTGTGGTAGCAGGAGAACGGGACGGCGCCCAGGTGCTGGGCGGCGGTGTCGACCAGGTGGAACTCCGGGCGGTTGGTGAGCAGCAGAGCCACGGTGTCACCGCGGCCGACGCTCAGGGCCGCGAGCCCGGCGGCGATGGCGTGCACCTGGGCGGCGTACTGCGCCCAGGTGAAGGAGGTGGTGCCGCCGACCGTGCGCAGGGCGACGGCGTCGGGCATGCGCCGCACGGTGGCCTGAAAGGCGGCGCACATGGTGGACGGAACGGGCGGGGAGGTGGCGGTGCCACCCGGGGTGGCCGTCATGGTGCCGAACGTTAGCAAGCTGTTGACAGGTTGCCAATAGGGTCAGCGGGCCGGCGTGACCACCGTCGGAATGACCTGCTCGACGATGGCCAGCAACGTCGTCGCGAGCAGCAGATGCACCTGCGCGCGGGTCAGGGCGTCCCGGTTGAGCCACTCCTTGGCGGTGGCGGTGGCCATGCCGACGTACGCCCGGATCATGCCCCGCAGCTCCGCCCGGTGCTCGGCCACCTCAGCCAGCCCGACCGCGATCAGCACGTACTCGGCGGCGGTGTCCTCCGCCTCGGCCAGCACCCGCTCCACATCGACATCCCGGCCGGTGCCGGCCGCGGTGGCGGCGGCGAGCCAGGACGTGCTGTGCCGGGAGACCACGTCGAGGAACCAGGACACGCTGGCGTCGACCCGGGTGCGCAGATCACCGGCGGGCAGGCTCTGCACGGCCACCTCGGGAATGGTCAGCATGACCCGGATGACCTCGAGATACAGGTCCTTCTTGGTGCCGAAATAGTGGTTGATCAGCCCCCGGGCCACCCCGGCGGCGCGGGCGATGTCGGTGGTGGAGACCTCGGCGTAGGGCCGCTCACCGAAAAGCCGGACCGCACAGGCAAGAATCTGCCCGCGGCGGACGTCCGGCTCCAGGCGTCTGCGGGTCTGCGCTGCATCGACGGTCACCCGGCGACCTTATCCGCCGGGAGCCCGCATCGCCGTCGGCCCGGTCAGCGTCCCCGTCGTCGACATTGCGGGAATGTGGTGCGGAGATCGTCCAGGAACTGCGGGCAGCCGGCCACGACGTGGTCCTCCGCGTCCTGCTCGGCCGGCGCCAGCGGCCGGCCGCGGTGGGCGCGGTGCCAGAGGGCGGCCCGAGGGCTGGTCCGGCGCAGGATGCGGTCCGGTGCCGGCGGAGCCGGACAGAACTGCAGCAGGTACGCGTCCGGCGCTTCCTCGCTGTGGTCGGCCTCGTCGATGCCGCGGACGCTGCACCGGACGCGGTGGTCGCCCGGTGGCAGGCCGAGCGGGTGCGGCGTGTCGTCGTCGAGCCCCAGCAGGTGCACCTCCCGACGGGTACGGCGGAACGACACCTCGACGATCTCGTCCCGCGTGTCGTCCAGCTCGGGCGCAGCGTCCAGCAGAACCTTCATGCCATCCCCGTTTCCAGCCGACAGCCGGCGGCCGATCCGGCTAGTGGTGCTCGAGATCATCGAGCGCGGCTCGGATGGCCAGGGCCAGGTCGTCTCGTTGCTCCTCGGCCAGCCGGTCGTCGGTCGATCCCGGGGTGAGATACCGGAATATGCCGGGACCGCGACGTTCCACGGGAAGGTCCGGCATGCGCGGCACGACATGGAAGTGGACGTGGGCGAAGCCGTCCTTCTCAGCGAACTGCATGACGTAGGTCTTCACGCATCCGGTGACCAGGCCGAGCGCGCGGGAGAGGCGCACCTGCCAGGTGCCCAGCGCGGCCGCTTCGGCGTCGGTGAGCGCCGCGATCGCGGTGACGTGCCGGCGTGGCACAAGGATCAGCCAGCCCGGGAGAGCGCTGGTGAAGTCGTGCGCCACGCGCCAGTACGAATCAGCGGCGATCCGCTCCCGTGGGGGCAGCCGGTCGAATCGATCGTTGTTCCGGCAGGCGTAGCAGTCCATCCCGGCAAGCTATCCCGGCCGTCAGACCAAGCGCAGCGCCGCCGGGGCCGACGCCGGCACCGCCGGACACCGCGGCGGCACCGGGGCCACCCGCACATAAGGCGCCCCCGACGGCGGCCGCGGATCCGGCTCCCCCGCGTTGGGCCACAACGCCACCGCCCGTTCGGCCAGCGCCGTGATGGTCAGCGACGGGTTCACCCCCAGGTTCGCCGCGACCACCGAGCCGTCGATCACGTGCAGGCCCGGGTGGCCGTACAGGCGCTGGTAGGGATCGACCACGCCGGTCGCCGGGCCGGCGCCGATGGCGCAGCCGCCGATGAAGTGGCCGGTCACCGGCCGGCCGACCAGTTCGGTGACCGCGCCCAGCGGGACCCCGTCGATCTTCTCGGCGACCCGGCGGGCGACGTCGTGGGCGGCCGGCACCCAGGCCGGGTTCGGTTCGCCGACGCCGGGACGGGTGGTCAGCCGGCGGCGGCCGAGCAGCGACCGGGTGGTGTGCACGGTGACCGAGTTGTCCAGCGGTTGCATCGCGAGCAGCACGATGGTCTGCTGCGACCAGCGCCGGGGCACGGCCAGCAGCCGCAGGTCGCGCCAGCCGCGGGCGAGGTGGCGCAGGCCGGCCACCCAGCGCCGGCCACCGCCGGTGTCGTCCACCAGCACCGTGGCGAGCAGGGCCAGCAGGTTGCTGCCCCGGCCGTAGCGCACCGGTTCGACGTGGGTGACCGGGTCCGGGTGGATGGACGAGGTGATCGCCACGCCGCGGCTCACGTCGAGGTCGCGGCGGCGGGTGCGGGCGCCCAGGATGGATTCGGAGTTGGTGCGGCTCAGTTCGCCGAGCCGGTCCGAGACCGCGGGCAGCAGGCCACGGTCGCGCATCCGGTGCAGCAGCCGCTGGGTGCCGAGCGCGCCGGCGGCGAAGACCACCTGCTCGGCGGTGAAGCGGCGGGTGCGCCGGCGGGGGCTGCCGGTGGCGCGCGTGTCGACCTCGTACCCGCCGCCCGGCCGCGGCCGGACCGCGACCACTGTGGTCAGCGGGTGCACCGCCGCGCCGGCCGCCTCGGCCAGGTACAGGTAGTTCTTGGTCACGGTGTTCTTGGCGCCGATCCGGCAGCCGGTCATGCAGGCGCCGCAGGAGGTGCAGGCCCGGCGGGCCGGCCCGGCCCCGCCGAAGAAAGGGTCCGGCACGGCCGCGCCGGGCCGCTCACCGAAGAGCACACCCACGGGGGTACGCCGGTACGTGTGCCCGACCCCGAGGTCCTCGGCGACCGCCCGCAGCGTGACGTCGGCGTACGTCTCGACGGGGTTGGTGACCACGCCCAGCATCCGCTTGGCCTGGTCGTAGTACGGCGCCAGTTCGGCCTTCCAGTCGGTGATGGACGCCCACTGCGGGTCGGCGAAGAACGCGGCGGGCGGCTCGTAGAGCGTGTTGGCGTACCCCAGGGAACCGCCACCGACCCCGGCGCCGGACATGACCAGCACGTCGCGCAGCAGGGTCAGCCGCAGAATGCCGTAGCAGCCGAGCGCGGGAGCGTAGACGTAGTCGCGCAGCCGCCAGGAGGTCTTGGCGAACTGCTCGTCCGTGAAACGCCGGCCCGCTTCGAGGACGCCGACCCGGTACCCCTTCTCGGTCAGCCGCAGCGCGGTGACACCCCCGCCGAAGCCGGAGCCGATGACCAGGACGTCGTAGTCGTACGCCATGAGTTACCGTGGCACCGCTATTGTCGGGCTGTCAACAAGGGGGTGCGGCGATGCTGGCCCATGATCGCCGCGGCAGCGGACCCGCACTGGTCCTGATCCACGGGCTGGGCAGCCGCCGCCAGGTCTGGGAGCCGCTGTTCGCGGAGCTGACCCGCCACCGCGAGGTGATCGCGATCGACCTCCCCGGCTTCGGCGACTCGCCCCTCTGGCCGCCGCCCTCGCCCGCGCTGCCCGGCGGCGGACACCCAGCCTCCGGTCCGGCGCCAGCGGCCGACCCAACCGAATTCCGCGAACCGGCCGCCCCGGCACCCGGCGACGGCCCGGCGGCCGTCGGGAGCTTCCCGGCCCCCGGCTCGGTGGATCACCTGGCCGACCTGGTGGCCGCGTTCCTCGACGAGCTCGGCCTGGACCGTCCCGAGCTGGCCGGCAGCTCCCTCGGCGGCGGCATCGCCCTCGAGCTCGGCCGCCGCGGCCGCGCGTCAGCCGTCACCGCGTTCGCCTCGGTGGGCTTCTGGCGACCGGCGGGCCGCCGCTGGTGCCAGGCCGTCGTCGGCGGCGCCCGCGTCCTCAGCGCGGCCCTCGGGCCCGCACTTCCCCGTATCTTCGCCACCCGGGCCGGCCGCGTCGCCCTCTGCGGCATCTTCTACGGCCACCCGGGCCGGCTGTCGCCCGAGGACTGCCTCGGCTCGGCCCGCGCCCTGTCCCGGGCGCCCGGCTTCGCCGCCGCGCGCCGGGCCTTCGGCGTCTGGCGCTTGCCGGTCGGCGCCGATCCCGGTGCGCTTGCCGGCATCCCGGTCACGATCGCCTGGGGTACGCGAGACCTGGTCCTGCCCCACCGCCGCCAGGCCGCCCGGGCCCGCGAGGAGCTGCCCGCCGCGCGGCACGTCCTGCTGCCGGGCGCCGGGCACCTGCCGTTCGCGGATGACCCGGCCCGCTGCACCGAGCTATTGACAGTCCGCCAATAACTGACCAAGGTGGACCCATGGGAGTCTCACCGTGGCGCGAGCCGGAGCACGACGAGCTCGCCGATCTGGTCCGGGCCTTCTTCACCAAGGAGGTCCTGCCGCACGCCGACCGGGTGCTGGCCCAGGGTCACCCCGACCGCGAGCACTACCGCAAGGCCGGTGAGCTGGGCCTGCTCGGCCTCTCCGTGCCGGTCGGGTACGGCGGCGGAGGCGGCACCTTCACCCACGAGGCCGTGCTGCTCGAGGAGCAGACGCGCGCGGGCGACAGCAGTCTCGGCCTGGCCGTCCACAGCGGCATCGTCACCGGCTACCTGGTCGCGTACGGCACCGAGGAGCAGAAGCAGCGCTGGCTGCCCGGCCTGTGCGCCGGCGACCTGGTCGGCGCGATCGCGATGACCGAACCGGACGGTGGCTCGGACCTGCAGGCCATGCGCACCCGGGCCATCCGCGACGGCGACGACTACGTGGTCACCGGCGCGAAGACGTTCATCAGCAACGGCGGCCTGGCCGATCTGGTCATCCTGGCCGCCAAGACCGATCCCGCCCAGCGCGCGTCCGGCGTCTCCCTGCTGCTCTGCGAAGTCGGCGACGCCGGCCCGGGTTTCCGCCGTGGCCGGTTGCTCTCCAAGATCGGGCTCAAGGGCAACGACACCGCCGAGCTGTTCTTCGACGACTTCCGGGTGCCGGCGACCAACCTGCTCGGCGGCACCGAGGGCCTCGGCTTCGCCCAGCTCATGGGCCAGCTCCCGCAGGAGCGCCTGGTCATCGGCATCGGCGCGGTGGCCGCCATGGAACGCGCGATCGACCTGACCGTCGCCTACGTCAAGGAGCGCACCGCCTTCGGCAAGCCGCTCATCGGGCATCAGAACACCCGCATGGTGCTGGCCGAGTGCGCCACCCGCACCCGGGCCGGCCGGGTCTTCCTCGACGACTGCATCGCCCGGCACCTCCGCGGCGAGCTGGACGTCGCCACCGCGGCGATGGCCAAGTACTGGCTCACCGAGGGGCAGTGCGAGGTGGTCGACCGCTGCCTCCAGCTGTTCGGCGGCTACGGCTACACGACCGAATATCCCATCGCCCAGATGTACGCCGATGCCCGCGCCCAGAAGATCTACGGCGGCACCAACGAGATCATGAAGGAGCTGATCGCCCGTGCGCTCTGACGGTCAGGCGTACGTCTACGACACGGTGCGGACGCCGCGCGGGCGGGGGCGGGCCACGGGATCGCTGCACGGCGTCAAGCCGATCTCGTTGACCGTCGGGCTCATCGACGCCGTGCGGGACCGGCTGCCCGGCCTCGACACCGACCGGCTGGACGACCTGGTCATGGGCATCGTCACGCCGATCGGCGAGCAGGGCGGCGACCTGCCCCGGGCGGCGGCGCTGCTGGCCGGCCTGCCCGACCACGTCGGCGGGGTCCAGCTCAACCGCTTCTGTGCCTCGGGCTTGGAGGCGGTCAACATCGCCGCGGCGAAGGTGCGCTCGGGGTGGGACCACCTGGTGCTGGCCGGCGGGGTCGAGTCGATGTCGCGGGTGCCGATGGGCTCCGACGGCGGTGCCTGGGCGATGGACCCCGAGACCGCGCTGGCCACCTCCTTCGTGCCGCAGGGCATCAGCGCCGACCTGATCGCCACGCTGGAGGGCTTCAGCCGGGACGACGTGGACGCGTACGCGCTGCGGTCACAGGAGCGGGCGGCCAAGGCGTGGGCCGGTGGGCACTTCGCGCGGTCGGTCGTGCCGGTGCTCGACCGTACCGGTGGGGTGGTCCTCGCCGTGGACGAGCATCTGCGCCCGGACACGACCCGGGAAGGTCTCGCCGAGCTCAGCCCCTCCTTCGCCGGGATCGGCGCGGCGGGCGGCTTCGACGCGGTGGCGTTGCAGAAGTTCCACTGGCTGGAGGAGATCGAGCATGTGCACCACGCCGGGAACTCCTCCGGGATCGTCGACGGGGCGGCCCTGGTGCTGATCGGCTCCGACACGGGCGGGCGGGAGCTCGGGCTGACGCCGCGTGGGCGGATCGTCGCCGCGGCCGTCAGCGGGGCCGACCCGACGCTGATGCTGACCGGGCCGATCCCGGCCACCCGCAAGGCGCTGGCCACCGCCGGGCTCGGCGTCGACGACATCGACCTCTTCGAGATCAACGAGGCGTTCGCGGCGGTGGTGCTCAAGTACATCCGCGAGCTGGAGCTGGATCCCGAGCGGGTCAACGTGAACGGCGGGGCCATCGCGCTGGGCCATCCGCTCGGGGCCACCGGCGCGATGCTGCTCGGCACCGCCCTGGACGAGCTGGAACGCCGGGACCGGCAGCGCGCCCTGGTCACCCTGTGCATCGGCGGCGGCATGGGCGTCGCCACGATCATCGAGAGGTGCTCATGACCGGCACCGTCCGCTACGACCGTGATCCCGGCGGCGTCGTCACGCTCACCCTGGACGACCCGGGCCAGTCGGCCAACACCATGAACCGGGCCTACGCGGCCTCGATGACCGCGGCCGTCGACCGGCTCGAGGCCGAGCGGGACGAGATCACCGGGGTCATCGTCGCCAGCGCCAAGCGGACGTTCTTCGCCGGTGGGGACCTGCCCGAGATGATCAGGGCGACCCCGGCGGACGCGCCGGCGCTGACCGCGCTGCTCACCACGATCAAGGCGGACCTGCGCCGGCTGGAGACGCTGGGCCGCCCGGTGGTCGCGGCGGTCAACGGCTCCGCGCTGGGCGGTGGGCTCGAGATCGCGCTGGCCTGCCACCACCGGATCGCGCTGGACGCGCCGGGCTCCCGGATCGGCTTCCCGGAGGTCACCCTCGGCCTGCTGCCGGGGGCGGGGGGCGTGACCCGGACCGTACGGATGCTGGGCCTGGCCGACGCCCTGACGACCCTCCTGCTGACCGGGCGCCAGCTGCGACCCGCCGCCGCCCGTGCCGCCGGCCTGGTGGACGAGGTCGTGGACACCGCCGAGGAGATGCTGGCCGGGGCGCGGGACTGGATCGCCGCGCACCCCGACGCGGCCCAGCCCTGGGACCGGCCCGGATACCGGATCCCCGGCGGCGGCCGCGAACTGGCCGCACAGCTGCCGGCGTACCCGGCGAATCTGCGCAAGCAGCTGAAGGGCCGCCTGCCGGCGCCGGAGGCGATCCTGGCCGCCGCGGTCGAGGGCACCCAGGTCGACCTGGACACCGCGCTGACGGTGGAGACCCGCTACCTGGTCTCGTTGCTGACCGGGCAGATCGCCAAGAACATGATCGGGGCGTTCTTCTTCGACCTGAAGGCGGTCAACGACGGCGCGAGCCGGCCCGCGGTCGAGGTCCCGCCGGTGACCCGGGTGGCGGTGCTGGGTGCGGGCATGATGGGTGCCGGGATCGCCTACGCGTGTGCCCGCGCCGGTCTGCCCGTCGTCCTCAAGGACGTCACCGAGGAGGCCGCCCGGCGGGGTCGCACGCACGCCGAGAAGCTGCTGGCCCGCGACGTGGGTAAGGGCCGCCTGGACGCGGAGCGGGCCGCCGCCGTGCTGGCCCGGATCACCGCGACGGCCGACGTGGCCGCGCTGGCCGGTTGCGACGCCGTCATCGAGGCCGTCTTCGAGGACCCCGCTCTCAAGCACGCCGTCTTCGCCGAGGTCGAGCCGGTGCTGGCGCCGGACGCGCTGCTCGCCTCGAACACCTCCACGCTGCCCATCACCGGCCTGGCCGAAGGGGTGAGCCGGCCGGCTGACTTCATCGGCATGCACTTCTTCTCCCCGGTCGACCGGATGCCGCTGCTGGAGATCGTGGTCGGGCGGCAGACCGGCGACGCGGCCCTGGCCCGCGCTTTCGATCTGGGCCGGCGCATCGGCAAGACCCCGATCGTGGTCAACGACGGCCGGGGCTTCTTCACCAGCCGGGTCATCGGGCGGTTCCTCGACGAGGCGATCAGCATGCTGGCCGAGGGCGTTCCCGCGCCGTCGATCGAGCAGGCGGCGCTGCAGGCGGGCTATCCGACCGGGCCGCTGGCGCTGGCCGACGAGGTGTCGCTGACCCTGATCCGGCGCATCCGGCGCCAGTTCGAGGCAGCCGCGGCCGGGACCTTCCCGGTGCTGCCGGCGCACGCCTTCGTCGACCGGATGCTGGACGAGCACGACCGCCCCGGACGGGCCGCGGGCCGCGGCTTCTACGACTACGACAACGGCAGCCGGGGCAGGCTGTGGCCCGGCATCGCCCGCCTGGCCACCGCGGAGGGCCGGGCCGTCCCGCTCGTCGACCTCCAGGAACGGATGATGTTCGCCGAGTCGCTGGACGCGATGCGCTGCCGGGACGAGGGCGTGCTGCGCTCGGCGGTGGACGGTGACATCGGCTCGCTGCTCGGCATCGGCTTCCCGGCCTGGACCGGCGGAGTGCTGCGCTACGTCCAGCAGTACGCGGGCGGACCGGCCGGTTTCGCCGCGCGCGCCACGGAACTGGCGAAGACCTACGGCGATCGTTTCACCCCTCCCCCGGCGCTCGCCGGCCGCTGACCCCGGCCGGCCAGGTGGCGCGGACGCAGATCAGCGTCCCGCCCCTGCCGCTGCGGCATCAGGCCGGGCGGACGTCGAGGCCCAGCGCCATGGCGACCACCACCGCCTGGTCCGCGGTGATGATCGCGTGGCGGATCTCGGTGATCGCCGGGTCCAGCGCGGACAGGTCGGTGCCGCGCAGGTCGGCGCGGGTGAAGTCGGCGCCGCGCAGCGAAGCACCGGACAGGTCGACGCCGCGGAACGTCGCGCCCTGGCAGCGGGCCCCGGTCAGGTCGGCCTCGCGCATCCGGACCCCGGTGAAGGTGGCCGTGCCCAGCGCCGCCCGGGGCAGCCCGACGAACGACCAGTCGCCGTCCTCGACCGTCATGATGTCGTACGTGCAGCGGTCGAACATGCTGCCCACGAGCTTGCACCGGGTGAACGTGGCGTCGAAGAACGAGCAGTTGACGAAGGTGCAGTTGACGAACGCGACGTCGGTCTGGGCCGAGCAGTTGAACCGCACGTCGCGGAAGGTGCACTCCTGGAACTCGACGGCCTGCAGCGTCGTCTCGCACAGGTCGAGGTCGACGAAGGCGACGCGCTCGTGCCTCTTCTCGGCGCCGGCCCCCTCGTCCCACTCCTCGGTGCGCACGACGCTGTGCGTCCCGGGTGCCGCGGTGCCGTTCCTGCGCTCAGCCATGCCGGAGACCATAGAAGGCACCCCCGACAATTCTGCGTCACCAGGTGAACTCGCGGCCCACCGCGCTGCCGCCCGGCAGCAGGAACCGGCCGGTGTACTCCCAGGACTCCACCACGACATAGCGGCGGCCGCGCGGCGCCTTCAGGTCGACCGGCCCGCAGGTGTGTTCCGGGGCGAAGTCCGTGAACATCATCGCCTTGCAGGTGTACGGCCCCGCGGCCACCTCGCCCGTGGCCACGTCCCGGACCGACAGGGAGATGTCGGTCTGGACGCCCGGGCCCGCCTGCATGTGACCGACCACCTTGATCGCCCCGCCCACGGCGTGGCACGGCTGGGCCAGCACCGGATGGCCGACGTCCCAGTCCAACTCGTCGCCGCACTGCCACGGTCCGAAGGTGGCCTCGGCGTGCGCCCCGCCCGGTCCCGCCGACGCCCCGACCGCCGCCGGGCCCGCGGACACGCCGACCGAGGCACCGGCCCGGCGGCCCCGCGAGGCCGGGGAGGGGCCCACGGCCGCACCGGTCGGCTGCGCGCCGCCGCCGCCGGGCACGCTGCCGCCGTACGCCGGGTTCTGTGAGGTCTGGACCCCCGGTGGCGCCGGCTGAGCCGCGAAGCTCGGCCCGGCACCCATGCCTTTCTCGGGCGCCGCGCCGGCGCTGGTGCGCGCCGCGGCGGTCTCGCTGGATTTCCAGACCGTGTAGCCGCCGACGCCCGAGACCGCCAAGGCCCCGGCGACCAGGGCGACGATCGTCGCCGAGCGGCCCCAGACCCAGCTGCGCGGCCGGTTCGGGGGGCGGCGGCGGGGAGCGGCGTTCCGGCGCGGTGGGGTCGCGCGTACGGCCGGGCTCGGCAGCGGCGGCTCGGGGGCGCTCAGCGGCGGGGGCAGGGCGGGCTCGCGGGCGGTGATCCGGGCCAGGTCCCGCAGGATCGGGGCCAGCTCGTCGCCGGCCGGGCGCCGGTCCGGGTCCTTGTCGAGGCAGGACTCGATCACCGCCCAGGCCGCGTCGGACACGCCGGGCGGGCGGACCACCACGTCGTCCAGGTGGTGGCGGAGCACCGCGAGCGGCTCACCCGTGTACGGCGTGTGCCCGGTGAGCAGCTCGTAGAGGACCACGCCGACCGCGTACACGTCGGCGGCCGGGCCCGCGTCGGCGCCGCTGATCACCTCGGGGGCCATGTAGTGCGGCGTACCGATGATCGCGTGCGGGGTGGTGAGGCCGGCCGCGTCGACGACGCGGGCGATGCCGAAGTCGGTGAGCCGCGCGTCGGCGCGGCCGTCCACCGTCTGGAGCAGGATGTTGTCCGGCTTGACGTCGCGGTGCACGACCCCGAGGGTGTGCGCCTCGGCCAGTGCGGCCGCCACCTGGGCGAGCAGCCGGGCCGCCTCGGCGGGCGCGAGGGTGCCGGCCGACCGGAGCCGCTCGCGCAGGCTGCCGCCGGCGACGAAGTCCATCACCAGGCCCAGCGACTCGCCCGCGCTGAACAGGTCGCGGACGCCGACGATGTGCTCGTGGCGCACCATCATCAGGATCGTGCGCTCCTGCACGAAGCGGGTGACCAGTTTCGGCTGGCGCAGCAGGCCCTCGTGCAGCAGCTTGACCGCGACCTGTTCGCCGGAGGTCCGCTCGATGCCGCGCCAGACCGTGCCGGTCGCGCCCTGGCCGACGGGGCAGATCAGGATGTACGAGTTGCCGACGCACCGGCCACTGAGGTCGACGGTGGCGGGCTCGTCCAGGCCTGCGCCGTTCGCGGTGGAGTCTGGCTGCACGTGTCGTGGTGTCCTTCCCCGGGGCTGCTTCGCTGGCGACGACGATCGTGGTGGTCGATGCCCGGGGCGGCAATGGCACAGTGCCCGAACTGTCGTAGAGAGTCAGGTCATCGCACTTGCCGTCACCATTGCCCCGGATGCTCGTTGGTCCGGCGCAAGATTTCGGTACGAATGACCCGGCCGTTCCGGGGCAATCGCCCGCCATGACCATGACCGACACGACGGCTGCCGTGGCGACCAGGGATGTCGCCGCCGACAACGCACTACGGCAACTCGGGACCCTCCTCAAGGACAGCGGCTACACGTTCACCACCGTCACGCCGGCCACTCATCAGCGGGTCAACGACCGCCCGGAGAACGCCCGGGCCCGGACCGCGCGGGACGTGTTCGGGTGGAGCCGCCCGTTCGGCCCCGGCGTGCTCCCGGCGGAGCTGGTCGAGCTGATGGACACGGCCGGTGTGCTGGACCGCGACGGTGACACGGGGCGGAGCCTGGTCCGTTTCTCCTCGTACGACGGCGAGCTGTTCGTCCACTCGGCCTTCCCGACCGCCGCGGCCGACTCGGTCTTCTTCGGCCCGGACACCTACCGGATGGCCGACGCCGCGGCGGCCCACGTCGAGACCCGCGAGCGGCCGGTCCGCCGTGCGGTGGACATCGGCTGCGGCACCGGGGCCGGAGCGATCACCGTCGCCAAGCGCGCGCCGGAGGCCGAGGTGCTGGCGGTCGACATCAACGACGCGGCGTTGCGCTTCGCCCGGGTCAACACCGGACTGGCCCGGACCCCGGGGGTACGGCCGTGCCGCAGTGACCTGCTCAACGACATCGACGGCGACTTCGACCTGATCATCTCGAACCCGCCGTTCATGATCGATCCGGCCGGCCGGGCCTACCGCGACGGCGGCGGCGAGCACGGGCACGACCTGTCCCTGGCGATCCTCGACGCGGCCGCCAAGCGGCTGGCGCCCGGCGGTTCCCTGGTCCTGTTCAGCGGGACCGGCATCGTGGACGGGCAGGACCCGTTCCGGACGGCCGCTACCGAGCGTCTGACCGGCACGGACCTGACCTGGTCCTATCGTGAGGTGGACCCGGACGTCTACGGCGAGGAGCTGGACGGGCCGGCGTACGCGCACGCGGAGCGCATCGCCGTCGTCGTCCTCACCGCCGTGCGCCCGGGCTGACCTGCGAGTGCCGACCGTCGGAACGGTGGTTGCTTGATGCCCATGACCCTGGGTGTGGAAGAAGAGTTCCTGCTGCTGGATCCGGTCACCGGGGAGAACTCCCCGGCGGCCGAGAAGGTGCTGGCCGGGCTGGACGACGACGCCCGCGCGCAGAGCCGGCTGGAGGTGCGGCACAGCATGGTGGAGATGGTCACCGGCGTCTGCACCGAGCTGGCCGAGGTACGCGAGCAGCTGGGCGGGCTGCGCCGGGCCGCCGCCGAGTCGGCTGCCGCCACGGGGGCCGCGCTGGCCGCGATCGGGGCCACGCCGATCGCCGACCCGCAGCGCACGGTGACCGACAACCCGCGGTTCCAGGCGATCGGCCGGCACTACGGCCCGATCGCCCACGATCCCGCGGTGTGCGGCTGCCACGTGCACGTCGGGGTGCCGGACCGCGAGCTGGCCATCCAGGTGTGCAACCACCTGCGGGGGTGGCTGCCGGTGGTCCAGGCCCTGACGGTGAACTCACCGCTGTTCGAGGGCGCCGACACCGGGCATGCGAGCTGGCGCTCGATCCAGCTGGAACGGTGGCCCAGCCTGGGACCGTCGCCGCTGCTGGCGTCGGGCGAGGAGTACGACCGTACGGTCCGGACCATGGTCGCCTCGGGCGTGATGCTCGACGAGAGCATGGTGCTCTGGTACGCCCGCCCGTCCGCGGCCTGGCCCACGGTGGAGGTACGCGTCGGCGACACCTGCCTGACCGTCGACGACACGGTCCTGGTCGCCGGCCTGGTCCGGGCCCTGGTCGCCACCGCCGTCGACCAGATCACGGCGGAGGTGCCGGCGCCCGGCATCCCGGACTACCTCGTCCGCGCCGCGCACTGGAACGCCGCCCACGCCGGCGTCGGGGGCACCCTGCTGGATCCGGTCCGCGGCACCGCCCGGCCGGCCTGGGAGCTGGTCGAGGACCTCGTCGGCGCGGTCACCCCGGCGCTGGAGAGCCACGGCGACCTGGCCGAGGTGCGCGCCGGACTCCAGCGGTTGCGCACCGACGGCACCGGCGCCGAACGGCAGCGCCGCATCCTGCGCCGCACCGGCGACGTCAGGGCGGTCCTGACCGAGGTCTCCCGGCTGACCGTGGACGGCTGAGGGCCGGTTTGCCCGCCGGCGACGCGGGTAGCCGAGGCGCTCCGGCGACTTCAGGAGGAGCCATGACCGATCAGCAGGGGCAGCACATCGAACGGGGCGCGGCCGAGGACAACGCCGGCGCCCCGATCACCTAGACCGACGTGGAGCTCAGCGAGCGCGCACCGAGCGAGCCGGCCGACCGCGACGTTCCCGGCGACAGCGACGGTCAGGACGCGTCCTGATGGGGGCCGTCACCCGGTCGGTGTGGCAGGGTCTGGTCGCGGGCGCGGCGGGGGTCGCGGTGATGACGCCGGCCGAGAAGGCCGAGCAACGCCTCACCCACCGCCCGGGCTCGTACGCACCGGCGTACGTGCTGCAGCGGCTGGCCGGGCGGCGCGACGTCGAGCCGCGCCGCTCGGACGCTCTGAACTGGACCATGCACACCGGCCAGGCGATGCTCGTCGGCGTCCTGCGCGGCGCCATGGCCAACGCCGGGCTGCGCGGGCCGTGGGCCTCGGCCATGTTCACGGTGGTCCGGCTGACCAGCGACCAACTGCTGGAGAACGCGACCGGCGTCGGCGGACCGGGCCCGGGTCAGCGGCACGCCGCGGTCGCACCGGGCCGGCGCTCGCACGTGGGGCCGGTACCGGCCGGGCAGCGCTGACCCGGTCCGGCGATTGGCGCGGGGCAGCCGAATGATCCGGGGCGCCCAGGGTATCCGCCGCGTGTGCCGGGATCGATGCCGCGCAGCGCTGGCGCCTCCCCTCGTGCCGCCGCCCCACCTGAAGGAGCCTCGCGTGACGGAATCCCCGGCGACATCCGCTCTGTCCGCCGCTCGCATCGTCGCCCCCGACGGCCCCGAACGGCCGTTGCTGGAGGCGGTCTCGCGGGCCCTGCGGCAGCGTGGCTGTGAGGATCTGCACCGCGTGCCGGTGCTGGGCCGGCGTGGTGGGCTGCCGGCGGAGCTGCGCGGACCCGCGCTGGCGTTCGAGGACTGCGCCGAGGCCGTACCGCTGGAGCTGGTGGACCGGGTGGACGCCGGTGATGTGGCTTCGTGGTTCACCGGCCACTATCCGGCGCGGCCGTACCCGGCGGTGGTGCTCGGGTCGGCGCACGGGGGCGCCGCGCATCTGGCCGCGGCCCTGGGCGCGCCCTGGTTGCCGACCAGCTTCACCCTCACCGTGCCGTGGCCGGACGGCGATGTCGGCGACTGGACCGGGGCGATGGAGTGGGGCGCCAAGCTCGCCGATCTGATCCTGGCAACCAATCCGGGGGTGACAGTGCGCCAGGTGCACGACCCGGTCGGCCGGGGTCCGCTGTGCGGCTCGACGGTGACCTTGCACGTGCGCTGGCAGCGGCTGCCCCCGGCGTACCGGGATTTCCTGGGGTCCGGTCTGGGGCCCGGGGGCACTGCCCTGCTGCTGCGGGACACCCGGACCTGGCCGGTCCTGGAGCTGACCGACCGGCACAGTTTCCAGCTCGGCCGGCCGGCCGGCGGGATGCGGCACGAGGACCAGACGCTGGACAACCCGTCGTTCCGGCGGCTGCTGCAGACTGTCGGCGGCGACCGGTGGTCGACGCCGTATCTGGACACGCCGCCGCGGTACGCCGAGACCGCCGGTGAGCCGGAGTTCGACCGTGACCTGCGGCGCCTGTCGGGGCACCTGGACCGGCCCGTGCACCGGGTGCTGTATCCCGGGCCGGAGGTGCTCAGCGCCTGCGTGGCCGATCTGTACCGGGCCTGGCTGCGGGACGTGGGACGCGGCGGGGACGAGTGTGTGGTGGAGACGGGACGGCTGGTCGATCCGTGGCGGGTGCTGCGGTCGGGGCTGGTGCCGTACTGGTGCGAGTCGTCGGCCCGGACCGCCGTCGACGGTGCCGAATGGTGGCTGGCCGGCAGCGGCCCGTTCGCCGCGGTGACCATCCTGCCCGAGCCGCCGGGGACCGTCTGCGACGTCCATGCCGCCGCCGCGCAGTGGCGGTCCGTCGCCCACTTCGGGGAGCACCGCACGCACTTCAACCGCCAGGCGCTGGGCCGGTATCCGTTGCTGCCGTTGCCGACCAGCCACGCCTCGGGGGTGCTGCGGGCCCGGCACGAGGCCGCCGGGGTCCCGGGCCGGCTGCCGCTGGGCCTGGCCATGTCGGCCCTGCGCCACTCCGGGTCGCGCCTCGGCCTGCTGGTCGTCTGACCCGGGTTTGACAAGGTGCCCGGCGGGCACGCCGAGGGCATGACTGATCACGTTACCGACCGCAGCGACACTGACGAGCCCGACGGAACGCCGGCCCACGCGGCCTCGATGCGCCCGCCCGGCGAGAGCCTCCCCGGCGGGCCGGACGACGGCGTCGACTTCGGGGCGGACGACGACCCGGAGACGGACGCGAACGACGCGGAGGTGCGGCGCGCGGGCTACGACGTCGACGCGGTCTCTGGCGACACGGCGGCTGTCCGGCCGGAGTAGGTCAGCCGGTCTCGACGACCCGGCGGTCGTCCGGCAGGTGCCGGGTGACGCCGGTGGTGTCGAAGAACTCCAGCAAGGGAACGGCGACCCGGCGGCTCGTGTCCAGAGCCCGCCGGGCTTCGCTGACGGTGAACGGGCCGGGCAACCCGGCCAGCACCTGCGCCGCCCGCCGCGGCGCGTCGGCCCGCAGGATGACGTTGTCGGCCAGCTGCACCACCAGACCCGCGCGGACGGCCGCGCCGAGCTGCCGGGTGCCGAGCCCGAGCTCGCTCAACCGGTACGCGTCCGGCGCCACGAACGGCCGGTCGCCCAGCCCGTCGAAGGCCCGCTCGACCGCCGTGACCAGCTCGGCCGGCACGTCGGCGGCACCGGCGGAGACCCGTCCGCGCCGGGTGACCAGCGGCGGCCGCACGAGCGCCTCGACCAGGGCCCGGTCCGGTAGGCCCAGCCGGTGCCGCAGGGCCTCGACGGGGGCGCCCGGCTCCAGCGGATGCGCGGCGGCATGCCGGGCCACCTCCCGCGCCAGCCGCTCCCCCAGCCCGGCCCAGTGCGCCGGGTCGGCCAGCCAGTCGCCGGCGACCGGGTCCCCGGGGTCGCTGACGCCCATCCGGAGCAGGTCGGCCCGGCGTACCAGAAGACGACGGTGCAGCTCACCGGCCAGGTCGGGCTTCCCCGACATGGTCGCCAGCTGGGCGGCCCGGGTCGCGGCCGCGCCGCGCCGGGACAGACCCGGGGGTACGACGTCGAGCACGGTCACTCCCCCGGCCACGTGGTGGCGGCCGGGATCGCGCAGCAGGGCCCGGTCCCCGATCCGCAGCGGCAGCGGCGTGTGCAGCCGCAGCCGGGCGGTGTCCGGGCCCAGCGGCCGGACCCGGGCCGACACGGCGGCGGAACCGGTGTGCAGGGTGACGGTAGCGGGCAGGTCGGCCACGGGATCGCCGTGCACGCGTACGTCGACCAGGTCGGTGAGCCGGAACCGGCCGGGTGTGAGCAGCGCCTGACCGCGGCCGATGGTGTCCTTGTCGACGCCGCGCAGGTTGATCGCCACCCGCGCGACCGCGCCGACCCGATCAGCGGCGGCACCGAGGCTCTGCAGCCCGCGGACCCGCACCGGCCGGGCTGCGCCGGTCAGCTCCAGCTCGTCGCCGACGCGCAGCTCCCCGGCGCCGAGCGTGCCGGTGACGACGGTGCCGGCGCCCTTGACCGTGAACGAACGGTCGACCCACAGCCGCACGGCCGCCGCCGGGTCGGGCGCGGGCAGCCGGGCGACGAGCCGGTCCAGAGCGGCCCGCAACTCGTCGAGCCCGGCGCCGGTGGCACCGCTGACCGCCACGGCTTCGACGGTGCCCAGCGAGGTGGCCGCGATTTCGGCGCGGGCATGCTCGATCGCATGGCCCGGATCGGCGAGATCGCTGCGGGTGACGACGACCAGCCCGTGCCGGACGTCGAGGGCGTCGAGCGCGGCCAGGTGCTCGGCCGACTGGGCCCGCCAGCCCTCGTCCGCGGCGACGACCACGACGGCGGCCGGCACCGGGCCGACCCCGGCGAGCATGTTGCCGACGAACCGCTCGTGACCGGGCACGTCGACGAACGCGACGGTGGCGCCGGACGGCAGCGAGGTCCAGGCGAACCCGAGGTCGATGGTCATGCCGCGGCGGCGTTCCTCGGCCCAGCGGTCGGGCTCCATCCCGGTGAGGGCGCGGACCAGGGTGGACTTGCCGTGGTCGACGTGCCCGGCGGTGGCGAGCACGTGCATCAGCGGCC
The DNA here is from genome assembly GCF_053603475.1 of Actinoplanes sp. NPDC004185. NCBI lineage: Bacteria > Bacillati > Actinomycetota > Actinomycetes > Micromonosporales > Micromonosporaceae > Actinoplanes > Actinoplanes sp. NPDC004185. The sequence goes on from NZ_JBSGFR010000007.1 coordinate 21,392, forward strand.
CCCGGACCCGAGCACGGCCCGGATCGCGGTGATCAGGTCGGGGTCACGCTCCTCGGGGACGCAGCGCAGGTCCAGCAGGAGGCGTCCCCGTTCGACCCGGCCGACGACCGGGACGGGACCGAGCCGCAGCGCAGTGGCGTACCGCTCGGGCAGTGACAGCGCCCACGACGGGAGCTCGAGCTCGGGCGCCCCGCCGCCGCCGACGACCGCGACCGATTCGACCAGCTCGACCCCGGCCAGCTGGTCCTGGATGCGCTCGGTGCGGGCCCGCAGGGCGCCGAGGTCGTAGCGCAGCGCCTGCCAGGTGGGCGTCGTCGGCCCGGTCAGCGTCGCCTGCAACGCGGCGAGCGTGAGCTTGTCCACCCGCAGCGCCCGGGCCAGCGGGTGCCGGCGCACCTGCTCGACCAGCGCGGCGGCGCCGAGCAGCAGCCCGGCCTGCGGTCCGCCGAGCAGCTTGTCCCCACTGGCGATGATCAGATCGGCGCCGGCCCGCAGCGTGGTGGCGGCGTCGGGCTCGTCCGGCAGCAGCGGATCCGGCGCGAGCAACCCGGACCCGATGTCGGCGACGACCGGCACGCCGAGCCCGGTCAGCTCGCTGACGTCGACCGCCTTCGTGAAGCCGCGGACGACGAAGTTGGAGGGGTGAACCTTGAGGATGAAGCCGGTCCGCGGCCCGATCGCGGCGGCGTAGTCGGCGAGCGCGGTGCGGTTGGTGGTGCCGACCTCCCGCAGCCGCGCGCCGGTCGACTCGAGCAGGTCGGGCAGCCGGAAACCGTCGCCGATCTCGACGAGCTCGCCCCGGCTGACGACGACCTCCCGGCCGGCGGCCAGGGCGGTGGCGGTGAGCACGAGCGCGGCGGCGCCGTTGTTGACGACGTGCACCTCCCCGGCGGCCGGCACGGCCGCGGCCAGGGCGGCCAGGGCGGTGCGCCCGCGGCGGGCCCGGACACCGGTGGCCAGGTCGAGCTCGACATCGGTGTGCGCCCCGGCGGCGGCGACGGCGGCGAGCGCCGCCGGGGAGAGGGCGGCCCGGCCGAGATTGGTGTGCAGGATGACGCCGGTGGCGTTGAGAACGGTCCGCAGGCCGCCGGCCGTGTCGGGAAGCGCCGCGAAAGCCGCGGCGGCCACGTCGGCGGGGTCGAGCTCACCGGCGCGGGCCCGCTGCTGGGCGGCGACGACGGCGGCCTTGACGGGCGCCCGCCCGAGCCGCGCGGCGGCGTCGACGAGCCGGGGATCGGCCAGGACCGCATCGGTACGCGGGACGAGCCTGCGCCGGTCAACCGTGGCCTCAGCCACCCGAGCCTCCTCCGTCACCTGCCGCCGATCCACCGTACTGCGGGCAGCGCTGCCCACCGCCACGGGTACCCCGGATCGCCATACTGACGCTCGTGACATTCAGCATTCGCGCGCGGAACCGGAACGCCTTCACGACCTGGCGGCGGTCGCTCTGCTCCTGACGCCGGGGGCAGGGCTCGCCGTTCTGCTCGGCGTGCTGCTGTGGGCCGGCCTCGGCAAGCCGGACCCGGCAGCGCCGGCTCCGGCCCCCTCCGCGTCGGCGGCCGCCCGCCCGCTCGCTCACGGCCGCCGAACGGCTGGACAGCATCAAGCTGGTCCTGGCGACGGTGGGCGGCGTCGGCGCGGTCGTCGCGCTGGGCATCCTGGGTACGGGTGAACGTGAGGTACGCCGGACGCTGTTCCGGGTGCTGCGCAACCACCTCCGTCCGGAGACCCGCTGGAGCGAGACGAAGTGGTCCGGTTACCGGTTCAGCTTCGAGGGCGCGGTGCTGGACAGCGGCGACCTCTCCGGGGCCGAGCTCGCCCCCAACCGGCCACATGACCTTCCACGGCGCCACGTTCGTCGGCAGCTTCCTGTTCAACCGCCTTCGTCCTCAACGGCGCGCCGATCTGGTTCACCCGGGCCACCTTCGCCGGCGAATCCGTCACCTTCGACAAAGCTGTGCTGGTCGGCAGAACAGTCAATTTCGGCGAGGCCACGTTCGCCAAGGGACTGTGTCGTTCAAGGACGTCCAGGCGCCGCCGGCGGCGAACTTCGCCGGAGCCTGGCATGTCGGAGGCACGGTCGACTGGGGTCCGTTCACGCCGCTGCCGCCACCGCCGGTCAGCGGGCCGGCTTCCGCGCTGACACGCTGGGCGAAGGCGATGGGGTCGGCTCGCTCTCGGCGCGGCGGGCGTCCCGGGTAGGTCACAGGCAGGACCCGCGGTCATCCACGTCGCCGATCACGGTGATGAGCAAGCGCCGCAGGTTCTGGATCTCGTCCGGGTCGAGGCCGGTCAGAGCCGAGGACTCGACGGTGTCGCAGGCGGCGGCGACCTTCGTACGCAGTGCCTCGCCGTCCGTGGTTATCACCGGGATGCGCAGGCGGCGGTCACGCGGGTCGTTGTGCCGCACGACGAAGCCGTTGCGTTCGAGCCGGTCGAGCTGGCTCATCAGGGTGGTCTTGTCGAGTCCCAGGGTCTTGCCGAGTTCGCCCTGGGTGAGGCCCGGGCTCTTGTGCAGGGCGCTCAGCACGATGTATTCGCGCAGCGTGAGTCCGTGCTTCTCGGCCGTGTCACCGGTCGCGGCGCGCATGCGCTGGGCCGCGCGGTGCAGCAGCCAGGTGATCTCGGAGTCGACGGTGGGACGCGGGCCGACGTCCCCGGGCGGTTGCGGGCTGTGCATGCGAGCACCGTACGTCTTCAGCGGGAGCGACCGGCGCCCTCGGGCACCAGCAGCGGGATGCCGTCGTAGGAGCCGAGGTCGTGCGCGGGGACGATCCGCATCAGGCCGTCGAGGGCGATCATGCGATCGAGGTCCTGGCGAACCCGGCCGGGGTCGCTGTCGGCCAGCCTGCGCATCAGCCACGGCCGTTCGGCCCGCCGGCGGATACCGTCGATCTGCCAGGTCAGGTCACCGATGAAGGCGTACCGGTGGCCGCCGGGCACGGTCACGAAGACGATCACCGAGCCCTCGGTGTGGCCGCCCGCGGGCACGATGACGACCGAGCCGTCGCCGTGCACGTCGTAGCTCGACGGAAAACCGAGATACGGCCCGTCCGGGAAGGCGTACTCACGGATGTCGTAGCCCCGGGAGACCAGGCGGAACACTTTGCCGTCGGGGTCCTTGGCGGCGTACCGCTGCTCGTCGGCATTCATCCAGAGCGGCGTGCCCCGCAGGCTGTCGAGGCCGCCCACGTGATCCCAGTGCGAATGGGTGAGCAGCACCCCCGCCAGCCGGTCGCGGCTGTAGCCGGCGGCGTCGAGCTGCTCCTGCACTGTCCGGCCCACCTGGTAGGGGGCACGGACGAAGGCGGGCAGCAGCTTGATGTGCGCGGCGACGTCGGCGCCGAAGCCGGCGTCGATCAGCAGGTCCCCGTCCGGGTGCCGCACCAGCACCGCGGACGCGGCGAAGTGGCGCTTGTCGCGGAACGACCCGCCCCGGACGGCGAACGCCGCCCGGGTCTCGTAGGTGCCGGTCGGCAGGTGGTAGATGGCCATGTCCGCAGGCGGGTGTGCGGCCGGGAGAGAAGGCATGAGGAGACCGTACGAGCCGAGAAAGTCTGAGGCAAGACTTTCTGAGTTCAGACTTTCTCGTCTCGGACGGTTTGACGGCAGCAAGCCGGTACGGGCCGGACTCATGGTGGGGAGCGGAGGCGGACGGGAATCGAACCCGCCCGGCCCGGATACCGGGCCACACCGGTTTTGAAGACCGGGAGGGGCACCAGCCACCTGAACGCCTCCGTCGATCACCCTAGGCCGCCCCGCACCGCCCCGCACGGCGGGATGCCGGTGATCGTGCAAGAGTGCGATGGTGACGTCTACACAGAGCCGACGGCTGACGGAGTACGCGCACGGCGGTGGCTGCGCGTGCAAGATTCCTCCGGGCGAATTGGAGACTGTCGTCTCCGGCCTGATGGGTGAGTCCGCGCCGCGCGGGCCGGGTGAGCTCCTCGTCGGGCTGGACGACGGCGACGACGCCGCGGTCGTGCGGATCGCCAACGGCGTGGCCATCGTCGCCACCGCCGACTTCTTCACGCCGGTCGTCGACGACGCCTACGACTGGGGGCGGATCGCCGTCGCCAACGCGCTCTCCGACGTGTACGCCATGGGTGGTGCGCCCGTCGTCGGGGTCAATCTGCTGGCCTGGCCGCGGGACCTGCTACCGATGGAGCTGGCCGCCGAGGTTCTGCGCGGTGGCCTGGCCGTCGCCCGGGAGGCCGGTTGCCACGTCGCCGGCGGGCACAGCGTCGATGATCCGGAGCCCAAGTACGGCATGGCGGTCACCGGCATCGCCGACCCCGATCATCTGATGCGCAACGACGCCGGGGTGGCCGGCGTGCCGCTGACCCTGACCAAGCCACTGGGCATCGGCGTGCTCAACAGCCGCCACAAGAACACCGGGGAGGTCTTCCCGCAGGCCGTCGCCGCGATGACCGGGCTCAACCGGGCCGCCTCCGAGGCCGCGCTGGCCGCCGGGGCCGTGTGCGCGACCGACGTCACCGGCTTCGGGCTGCTCGGGCACCTGCACAAGCTGGCCCGGGCGAGCGGGCTGACCGCCCGGGTGGACGCGGCGGCAGTGCCCTATCTGGAGGGTGCCCGCGACGCCCTCGCCGCCGGGTACGTCAGCGGCGGCACCCGGCGCAACCTGGACTGGGTCCGGCCGCACCTGGACGCGGACGGTGTCTCCGAGGCCGAGTTGCTGCTGCTGGCGGACGCGCAGACCTCGGGCGGGCTGCTGGTGGCGGGCGAGGTGCCCGGCTACCCGGTCATCGGCGAGCTGCTGCCCGCCCGCGGCGAAGGCACGACCCTGCTGGTCCGCTGAGCGGAGCCGACGCCTCGCCCATCACACCCAGCCCGGCCCACGGGCAGATCGCGCCCGCCGACCGGTTCACCCCCGGACCGGGCCTGCGGGAGAGCTCGCGCCCGCCGACCGGTTCGCCCCCGGACCGGCCCGGAACCCCTCAGCCGGCCACCGTGGCGGGCCGCTCCTTGGGGAAATGTGAGCGCAGGTCAGCGGCAAGCAGGCGGTCGAGCACCCGGTCCGGTAGCACCCGGGACAGCCGCGTGAGCACCGCCGCGTCCCGCCCGATGGTGTAGCGGGTGCGCGGCCGGCGCACCGTCGCGGCGTCGGCGATGACCCGCCCGGCCGCCTCGGCCGGGAGCCCCGACTTCGTGAACGCCGTGGCGTGACTGACGATCGCCTGCAACAGTGCCCCGTACCGGCCCTGCTCGGCCGGCGACAGCCCGGCGATGATGTCGTTCGCCCGTTCGACGCCGTGGCCGGTCATCTCGGTCCGCACGCCGCCCGGCTCGACGACGACCACCTGGACGCCGTGCGGGGCGAGTTCCCGGCGCAGGGCGTCGCTCATCGCCTCCATGGCGAACTTGGCGCCGGCGTACGCGCCGTACGTCGGCATCGCGACCTTGCCGCCGACCGAGCTGATGTTCACCACCCGGCCGCCGGCCGCGTGCAGCGCGGGCAGGACGGCCTGGGTGACCGCGACGTGCCCGAAGAAGTTGACCTCGAACTGCTCCCGCCACCGGGCCATCGACAGCAGCTCGACCGGCGCGTTGATGGCGATGCCGGCGTTGTTGATCACGGCGCGCAGCGGTCGTCGCGCCGGGTCGGCGGTGATGCGGCGGGCGACCGCCTCGATCTGGGCCGGGTCGGTGATGTCGAGCGTCACCGGTTCCAGGTTCGGCGCGCGCAGCGTGGCGGCGTCCGCTTCGCGCCGGACACCGGCGAGCACGTGGTAGCCGCGGCGGGCGAGCTCGCGGGCGGTGGCGGCGCCCATTCCGGTGGAGGCGCCGCTGATCAGGACCAGTTCTTCATGTGACGTTGTCATATGACACACGCTACGCACTCAGCTGACATTGTCAAGTGATTCGGATGACGCTGTCAGGTAGATTGGCGGCATGGTCAGCAGGGTGGAGAGTGCGGCGGCGACCCGGCGCGCGTTGGTCGACGCGGCAGCCGAGCTGCTCGACGAGGGTGGCGTCGACGCCGTGACGCTGCGCGCGGTGGGCGCCCGTGCCGGGGTGTCCCGGGGCGCTCCTTACGGCCACTTCCCGGACAAGGAGCATCTGCTCGCCGCCGTCGCGACCAAGAGCTGGGAGGCGGTGGGTGAGCAGCTCGGCACTCTGATCGCCGACCGGGACCGGCCGCCGTCCGAGCGCCTGGAGCTGGCCCTGGCCGGGCTCATGGACGTCGGCCGGCGGCACCCGCACGCGTACGCGTTGATGTTCTCCGCCCCGACCGCCGAGCACCCCGAAGCGCTCGCCGCGGTCTCCCGCACGCATGACCAGTTCCTGGCCATCGTCGCGGACGTCATCGGTGATCCGCAGCGGGCGCGGCCGATCGGCGCGCTGGTGATGGCGAGCGTGCAGGGCATCATCGCGATGGAGAACAGCGGCCACCTGACCGCCGAGAAGTGGCAGGTCACCGGGGACGAGCTGCTCAGGATGCTGATCGGCCGGATCGGCTGAGGCGCTACCCCGGTTGCTGGGTCTTCGGGTCGCCGTCGCTGCCGTTCGCGGCAGCCTGCTGGGCCAGTCGCTCCCGCTGCGGCAGGACCGTGTACTTCGGATCGCGCGCCGACGTCAGCCCGCCCTCGAAGATCCCGAACCGCGTCGCCAGCGAGGCCGTCAGCAGCGACAGCCCGGACAGCGCCGACACCACCCGGCTGCGGCGTCCCAGGACCGCCCCGACCACCCCGAGCGCGGTCAGCGTCCGGCCCGCTCGCAGCAGCTTGCCGGCCTTGCCCTCGGTGTAGGGCTCGCTCAGGAGGCCCTTGGTCGTCTCCACCCGGTGCGCCCCGTAGAGCTCCATCGCCGCCCCGAGCACGGCCATCCGCCGGGCCGGGCCGGCCTGGTCGGACGGGGCCGCCACCAGGCCCACACCGGCCCCGCTGGCCAGCGCGCTGCCCGCGAAGACGAACGGCAGTTCCGGGTACGCCGCATGCCAGCTCGGCGTCGCGGTGTCGGCCAGCAGCACCGCCGTGTACGTCGCCAGCGCCGGCGCGACCACCGCGGCGCCGTACTGCCCGGCTGTGCCCACCGGCGGGAGCAGCTTGCGGGCCAGCCCGAGCACTCCCTTCTCCGGCAGTAGCGGGGCTGCCTCGGCGACTGCCGCCGCGCCCGCGGTGACACCGAAGGCGCTGAAGATCCAGGTGCCCATCGACATCGGTGAGGTCGGCTTGGCCACGCGCAGCATGTGCAGGAAGCGTTCCGGCCGGCCCAGGTCGTTGACCAGGAAGTACGTGCTGGCCAGGACCGCGCCGAGCGCGCCGACCCGGCCGGCGCGGCGCAGCGCCGGGCGGCCGGAGGCGTCACCGCCGGCGGCCAGCAGCGCGGAGCCCGCGGCCAGGCCACCGGTGAACAGGTACGCGGCGATGTCGTGATGCCACACCGCGGCCTTGACGATCGGCCGCCCGTAGTAGGACCGGAACTCCGCCGGCGGGACCATCGACCGGTCGCCACCCCGGCCACCACCGCGCCGTCGGCCCTTGCGGGCGGTGTCGCGGACCGGGCCGCCGGAGGCCTCGTCGCGGGCCAGGCCGCTGCCGGGCCGTCCCGCGGGCGGCGGGCTGACCGAGTCGTCGCGGGGGCGTTCGGCCTCCTCGCGGGGCCTCATCCGCGCCGTCCGACGAACGAGGCGATCACCGTGGCGGCCATGGCCAGCGCGGCCAGCCCGGCCCGCTTGTACATGTCCGGCAGGTCGCGGGTGGTCACGATCGGGTCCGGGGGCAGGCCGTACACCTCGGGCTCGTCGAGGAGCAGGAAGAACGCGCCGTCGCCGCCCACGCCGTCGTCGGGGCTGTGGCCGTACAGGCGGGCGGACTCGACGCCCTGCTCCTGCAGCTTCTCCACGCGGTGCTGGGCGCGGGCGCGCAACTCGTCGAGCTCGCCGTACTGGATGGACTCGGTCGGGCAGGCCTTCGCGCACGCCGGGGTCAGGCCGTCACCGATCCGGTCGTAGCACATCGTGCACTTCCAGGCCCGGCCGTCGTCCTTGCGCTGGTCGATCACGCCGTACGGGCAGGCGGGGATGCAATAGCCGCAACCGTTGCAGATGTCCTCCTGCACCACGACCGTGCCGAACTCGGTGCGGAACAGCGAACCGGTCGGGCAGACGTCCAGGCAGGCGGCGTGCGTGCAGTGCTTGCAGACGTTGGACATCATCAGCCAGCGGAAGTCGCTGCGCGGCGCGTCCATGGTCCGCCCGGGCAGGTCGGAGCCGGGCATGCCGATGAACTGCGGTCCGTTCGGTGCCGTGATCGTGGCCGCCGCGGCCAGCGCGTCGACGGCGGGCGGGATCCCCGGGTCGGTGCCCTGGTCCTGCCCGCTGCCGGCCGCCACCACCGCGGTGTGCGCGCTCACCGACGGGCCGACGGGCAGGCCGGCGAACGCGCCGGGGGTGTCCGTCGAGCCGCCGCGGTCGGCCACCGGCTGCTCGATGAACGCGACGTGGCGCCACGAGTTCGCGGTCAGGCCGCCGGTGTTGTCGTACGACTGACCGAGCAGATTGAACCCGTCGTCCGGGATCAGGTTCCACTCCTTGCAGGCCACCTCGCACGCCTTGCAGCCGATGCAGACGCTGGTGTCGGTGAAGAAGCCCATCCGCGGCGGCGCGTCGACGTACCCCGCGTCGGGCGCGGGGTCCAGCGGGCCGTAGAGGCTGTTCGGTCCGGCCATTATCCGGGCTCCTCCGGCTCGTTCCTGGTCAGCATGGGGGTGTGGTGGTCCGGCGCCAGGCCGGCCCGCCGGCGGTAGCCGACGACGTACTCCAGCAGCTCCGGCCCGGTCGGGCGGCGGCCGGGCTGGATGTCGCACGTGCCGACCTTGCTCTCCTGGATGAGCACGTTCGGGTCGAGCGTGATGCCGATCAGGTCGTTGGCCGAGTCGCCGGTGACCAGACCCTCGCCACCCCAGTGGTACGGCAGCCAGAGCTGGTGGATGACCCGGCCGTCGATGCGCAGCGGGGTCAGCCGGTCGGTGACCATCACCCGCGCCTCGATCGCTGCCCGGGCGGTCACGATGTGCGCCCAGCCCAGGTGTTCGAGCCCGCGTTCCGCGGCCAGCTCCGGGGAGACCTCGACGAACATCTCCGGCTGCAGTTCCGACAGGTACGCGAGCTGCCGGCTCATGCCACCGGCGGTGTGGTGCTCGGTGAGCCGGCTGGTGCTGAAGACGTACGGGAAGACCTCGGAGTGCTGCTCGGGCGGGCTGGGGTTGGTCAGGTTGTCGCCGCGCTCGTACATCTTCCGGGTCGGGTTGGCCTGCTGCTGGTAGAGCGGGTTGCGCACGGCCGACTCGACCGGCTCGTAGTGGGTCGGCAGCGGACCGTCGATGAGGCCGCTGGGTGCGTACAGCCAGCCCTTCCCGTCGCCCTGCATGATGAACGCGTCGTCACCCGAGATGGCCGCGACCCCGCTCGCACCCTCCGGCGGACGGTACGACGGCGGCTTGGTCTTCTCGAAGTCGGGCACGTCGTAGCCGGTCCACTCGCCGGCCTCCTCGTCCCACCAGACGTACTTCTTGCGCTCCGACCACGGCTTGCCGTCCGGGTCGGCGGAGGCGCGGTTGTAGAGCGTGCGCCGGTCCGAGGGCCAGGCCCAGCCCCATTCGCGGGCCACCCAGTCCTGCTCCGAGCCGGGCTTGCGGCGGGCCGCCTGGTTGACGCCGTCCTTGAAGACACCGGAGTAGATCCAGCAGCCGCAGGTGGTGGAGCCGTCGGCCTTGAGCGAGGTGAAGTTGGGCACCAGCTCGCCGGTGGCGGTGTCGTAGCCGTTGATCTCCTTGAGCACGTCCTCGCCGCTGGGCTCGTCGCCGCGCTCGCCGTGCAGCGGGTAGTCCCAGGTCAGGTTGAGGATGCCCTGGTCGCGGGGCAGCGTCGAGCCGGCCAGGCGCTCCCGCGCGATGCGGCCCAGGTGGTAGAAGAACCACAGCTCGGAGCGGCAGTCGCCCGGCGGTTCGACCGCCTTCTCGCGCCACTGCAGCATCCGCTGGGTCTGGGTGAACGTGCCCTCCTTCTCGGCGTGCGAGGCCGCGGGCATGAAGAACACCTCGGTCTTGCACTCGGTGGGCACGATCTCGCCGGTGGCGACCTCCGGGCCGTCCTTCCAGAAGGTGGCGCTCTCGATCATGAAGAGGTCGCGGACCACCAGCCAGTCGAGGTTGGCCATGCCCAGGCGCTGGGCCTTGCCGTGGGCCGAGCCGACGGCCGGGTTCTGCCCGAGCAGGAAGTACCCCTTGATCTTGCCGTCGATCATGTCCAGCACCTGCTGGTACGTGCCGTGGTCGCCGGTCAGCCGGGGCAGCCAGCTGTAGCCCCAGTCGTTGTCCGCCGTGGCTGCGTCGCCCCAGTACGCCTTGAGCAGGCTGACCGCGTACGCCTCCGCGTTGGCCCAGAAGCCCTGCTGCTCGGGGTGCCGGATGGCGTCGACCCACTGCCGGAACGTCTCGTGCTGGGTGTGGTGCGGCATCGGCAGGTAGCCGGGCAGCAGGTTGAACAGGGTCGGGATGTCCGTGGAGCCCTGGATGCTGGCGTGCCCGCGCAGCGCCATCACGCCACCGCCGGGACGGCCCATGTTGCCCAGCAGCAGCTGGATGATCGCGCCGGTACGGATGTACTGCACGCCGGTGCTGTGCTGGGTCCAGCCGACCGAGTAGACCAGGGCGGTGGTGCGCTCCCGGCCGGAGTTGGCCGTCCAGGCCTCGCAGACCTCCAGGAACTTGTCCTGCGGGACGCCGCAGACCTGCTCCACGACCTCCGGGGTGTAGCGGGCGTAGTGCCGCTTGAGCACCTGGTAGACGCAGCGGGGGTGCTGCAGCGTGGGGTCACGGGGCACGTCGGCGGGCACCGGCGGGCCGTGCGACTCCTGCTCCAGGCCCGAGGCGGTCTCCCGGTCGGCGTGCGCCTCGCCCTCGTTCTGCGCCTCGTCCTCCTGACCCTCGTACGCCCAGGACGTCTGGTCGTACGCGTTGGTCTCGGGGTCGTAGCCGGAGAACAGCCCGCCGAGGTCCTCGGTGTCCTGGAAGTCCTCACTGACGATCATGGACGCGTTGGTGTACGCGACCACGTACTCCCGGAAGTCCTTCTCGTTGCTGAGGATGTAGTTGACGATCCCGCCCAGGAACGCGATGTCCGCGCCGGCCCGCACCGGGACATAGCTGTGCGCCAGCGCGCTGGTGCGGGTGAACCGGGGGTCGACGTGAATGATCTTCGCGCCGCGCTTCTTCGCCTCCACCACGTACTGGAAGCCCACCGGGTGGGCCTCCGCCATGTTGGAGCCCTGGATGATGATGCAGTCTGCGTTGGCCAGATCCTGGAGGAATCCGGTGGCCCCGCCACGGCCGAAGCTGGTTCCCAGACCGGGAACGGTGGCGGAGTGTCAAATACGCGCCTGGTTCTCGATCTGGAGTGCGCCCATCGCGGTGAAGAGCTTCTTGATCAGATAGTTCTCTTCGTTGTCCAGGGTGGCACCGCCGAGGCTGGCGAAGCCGAGCGTGCGATTGAGCGGACGGCCCTCGGCGTCGTTGTCCTCCCAGGTCTGCTCGCGCGCGGCGAGCACCCGGTCGGCGATCATGCTCATCGCCGTGTCGAGGTCGAGCTCTTCCCAGTCGGTGCCGTAGGGGCGCCGGTACAGCACCTTCTGCTGACGGCGGTCGCTGGTGACCAGGCTCTTGCTGGCCGAGCCCTTGGGGCACAGCCGGCCCTTGGAGATGGGGCTGTCCGGGTCGCCCTCGATCTGGACGACCTTGCCGTCCTTGACGAAGATGCGCTGCCCGCAGCCGACCGCGCAGTAGGGGCACACGGACCGGGCCATCGAGTCGGCCGTCTCGGTGCGCGCGGTGAGCGACTTCGAGCGGTCGGACTGCGCGGCGGCACCGCGGCCCAGCGGGTCGGTGCCGGTCAGCTGCCGGTAGACCGGCCAGTGCCCGATCCAGGTGCGGACTCCCATGAGATCGACCCTAGACGACCCCCCGGCGCTGTGCACGGCGAGCGGCGAGCGATCTTTCTCAGGGTGCCGAGCCGCTCTCGACCCGCGCGACGAGGGCGGCGGCCACGTCCCGCAGCTTGCGGTTCGAGTCCTGGGAGATCTTGGTCAGGACAGCGAAGGCCTCGTCGGCGCCGCACCGGCGGTCCCCCATGATGATGCCCTTGGCCTGTTCGATCACGGCTCGGCTCTCCATCGCGGCCTGCATGTGCTGGGCCAGGTTGGCCGTGCTGTCGTGCAGGTGGGCGTTGGCCAGGGCCACCGTCGCGTAGCCGGCGAAGCGCTGGGCCAGCTGGATCGTGTCCTCGTCGAAGGCGCGCGGGCGCAGGCCGTAGATGTTCACCGCGCCGGTGACGCTCTCCAGGATCGGCAGGCCGACCGAGAGCACGCTGCCCACGCCGGCGGCCGCGGCCTTGGGAGCCCAGGCGTCCCAGCGGGTGTCGCTCGCCGTGTCCGGGACGGAGACGGTGATCTTGTCGGCGGCGGCCTGCAGGCAGGGGCCCGCGTCGCCTTCGTACTGCCGGTCGTCGAGCTGCAGGGCGATCTCGCCGGTGTACGCCGCGGTGTACGGGCGCCCGTCGCGGACCAGGGTGATCGAGACCTCGTCCGCGCCGGGCAGCGTGCTCCGCGCGAGCTCGGCGACGCGGGTCAGGACGCCGTGCAGGTCTGTCTCGCCGAGCTTGATCCGGCCGAACTCCGCGAACGCGGCCGCCGGGTCGGTGGGTTGCTGAGCCATGTACGTCTGTATTCCCTGCAGCGGGGCACGCTGCCGCCCGGGAGGCGGCCGTGCGGAGTGGACGGACTACCTGTTCAGAGACGGTGGACCCTGAACCCGCGCCGCTGCTTGACGCCGGACCGCCCGCACCTTCAAGGGTGCCGGCGGCTGACCAAGATGATAGCCGAGCCTCCCCGCGCCGCGGTGCTGTGCTCAGTCCTCGCGGTACACCCCGGTGAGGACGAGAATCCGTTCGGTGATGCCGTGCACGCCGCTGAGCCGCAGCTGCCGGCCCAGCGACGCGGCGTGCTGCTGGGCGGCGATGACGACCCGGACGCCCGCGGCGCCGAAGAAGCGCACCTCGCTCAGCTCCAGGCAGACCCGCTCGGCCCCGTCCAGGGCCTGGATCAGCGTGGCCTGCGCCAAGGGGGCAGTGTCGAGATCGAGGTCGCCCTGGACGCTGACGACCACCTCGGGACCCGCCTCGCCGGGCTCGGCGGGGCGGACCCGGCGCGAGACGGCGGCGATGACCGACCCGTCCTGGGCGATGACCCGCGCGCCGGCCGCCGGAACCGGAGTGCCCTGGACCGGGGCGGCGATGATCGCGACCTCCGGCGGTGACCGCCGGGGCAGCCGACCTGAAGTGGACATACCTCTCCCGTCAGTAAAATCGACGGGCACATGGCTTGGCCCTCTCTCAAGGTAGCCCGGCCGGGGCCGCGCGTGACCGCCGGGCCGTGTGACACGTTTCTTCGGGGCCGCACTGGGCACTCCGCGCCCATGCCGGCCACCCTCGAGGCGCCACCCCTGCCGCCACACCTGCAACTCGAGATCACCTCCGCCTGCAACCTGCGCTGCATGATGTGCTTGGTGCGCTACCGGCCGCCGGTGAACAAGCTGGCCGGGGCCATGGCGCTGCCGCTGTTCCACCGGCTCGTCGGCGAGGTGCCCGGGCTGCGCCGGCTGACGCTGCAAGGTCTCGGTGAGCCGCTGCTGTCCCCGCACCTGCCGGAGATGATCCGGACGGCGGTCGCCCGGCGGATCACCGTCGGCTTCAACACCAACGGCACCCTGCTCACCGCACGCCGCGCCCGTGAGCTCGTGGAGAGCCGGGTCGACTGGCTGCACGTCTCCCTGGACGGCGCCCACGCCGGCGCGTACGAGGCCATCCGCGACGGCGCGCACTTCGACACCGTCATCGACAATCTGGCCGGGCTGGTCCGGGCCAAGCAGGCGGCGGACAGCGGCACCCCCTGGATCCGGGTCGTCTTCGTCGCCATGCGCGACAACGTGGGCGAACTGCCGGCTCTGGTCCGGCTGCTGGGCGCGATCGGCGTGGACGAGCTGCACGTGCAGAATCTGTCGCACAGCTTCTCGGACACCGACCCGGCCGGCCGGTACGAGGGGATCCGCACCTTCACCGCCGACCAGGCACTCTGGACCGGCGCCGACCTGGACCGGGCGGCCGGGATGTTCGCCGAGGCGGCCCGGCTGGCCCGCGAGCACGGGCTCAAGCTGCGGCTGCCGGCGCTGGGACCCGCCCAGCCGGCCGAGCCGGTGCGGGGCCGGGGGTGTTCGTGGCCCTGGGAGGCCGCGTACATCACCAGCGCCGGGGTCGTGCAGCCCTGCTGCATGGTCATGGGCGACGACCGGGTCACCCTGGGCCACCTCGATGAGCAGAGCTTCCCGGAGATCTGGCACGGGCCCGCGTACCGGGAGTTCCGCCGGCGGCTGGCCGGGGAGGAACCGCCGGACGTCTGCCGCGGGTGCTCGCTCTACCAGCGGACATTCTGAGGCCGGGCCCCTCGACCTGCTGCGGAATCACCGGAGACCGCTACCCTGGACCTCTGCGTCCTGCCCCGCGGGCGACGGCACAGGCGTCAGGAAGCGGCGCGATCCCGGATGCGGTCCACCGTAAGTCCTGAAGTGACGAGAGCACGACCGGCACCGGCGACGTAGTGACGTGCACAAACCGAGGACGCGTAGCTCATGATCGACAGACAGCCGATGGACCCGACCGACGCGTTCGCCGAGCTCGGCCGGATCAAGCTCAGCGAGACCGACATCGACGGTGTGCTGAACAAGATCGCCGCCCTGGCCAAGCGCACCGTTCCCGGCACCGACGAGGTGTCGGTGACGCTGGTCCGCGGTAAAGGGGCATACACGGCGGCCTGCACGGGTCAGATCGCCATCGCTCTGGACGAGATCCAGTACCAGAAGGGGTACGGCCCGTGCCTGGACGCGTCCGCGTCAGGGGTCAGCCTCTCCCTGCCGGACATGGCCACCGAGAGCCGCTGGCCGGACTGGGCGGCCCGGGCGCGAGAGGCCGGCGTCAACAGCTCTCTGTCGATCGGTCTGCCGATCCACGAGACGGTGAGCGGGGCGCTGAACATCTACGCCCTCAAGCCCGACACCTTCGACGACGACGCGATCATCCTCGCCCAGACCTTCGCCGGCTATGCCGCCGTGGCGCTGGCCAACGCCCACCTGTACGACGTCACGGCCACCCTGGCCCAGCACATGCAGGCCGCGATGGAGAGCCGGGCGGTCATCGAGCAGGCCAAGGGCATCATCATGGGCGAGCGCCGGTGCACCGCCGACGAGGCGTTCCGGATCATGAGCAAACTGTCGCAGGACTCGAACCGCAAGTTGCGCGACGTGGCGGCGGCGCTGGTCGCCCGGGCCCAGCAACCGCCGCGTTCCTCCACCTGATCCTGGTCATTCCCCACCGTCCGGCGATACCGTGCAAGGCGAGCGTGTGACGTTCCTGGACGCCGCCGGCATCGAGGCTCTGCTGCGCTGCCAGGCCGACGCCCAGCAGCTGGAATGCCGGCTGTTCCTGACCGGTCCCACCCCGATGACCTGTCGGGTGCTGCAGATCGCCGGCCTGCTGGAGCAGTTCGGGCTGGCCAAGCCCCGGCCGGACGGGCACGCCCCGGCCGGGGCGGAGCTCGGCCTGGTCAACTGCGGCCTGACCGCCTGACCCCGTTTGGCCCGTCCGCGCCCCGGGCACCCAGCTCGGCATGGAACCACTTCGATCCACCGGTCCCGGCGAGCCGGACCGTCCCCTGCCGATCGCCCAGGTCAGCACCGGCATGACCGTCATCGACGCCGCGGGCGACGAGGTCGGCACCGTCACCGCGGTCGAGATGCCCGGCACCGAGGTCCGGCCCGGCCTGGCGGACGACGGGTCGGGTGACCGGGCCGCCCCGTTGATGGCCGAGGGCTATCTGCGGGCCGGCGGCACCGGCCTGTTCGCCACGGCCTGGTACGCCGGCGGGTCACAGGTCGCCGAGGTGACGACGACCGACCAGGAAGGCGTCGTCACGCTGACCGTTAGCCAGCAGGAGCTGCGCCGGGCCGGATGACGCCACCGCCTCAGGCGTCCACGAGCCACGCCCTCACCGCGTGGGACAACGACGGCAGCTGCGTATCCATCGGACACCCGGGATACATATCCCCCCGCGGATCGGGTAGCCGCTCCGACAACGGAAGGAGCCGCACCATGACCAACCCTCAGCAGCCCGAACTGCGCCGCAGCGGAGAGTCGCCGACCAGCAAGCAGCGCACCGAGGACGCGAATCCGACGAGCGCGCCGGGTGGCCGCCCCGACAAGACCGGTGACAGCCCGGTCCCGGAGAGCCAGGTCTCGCCGTACGGGCCCGGCGGGCGTACCGCGTCCGACGGCTCATGACCGGCCGGCCATCCCGACCGTGAGAGTTCAGAGACTTGTCCGAGGGCTGCTCGCCGGAGTGCTGGTCGCCGCCGCCTCCGGCTGTGTGGTCGTCTCGTCCGGCGGCACCGGGCCGCGCCGGCCCGCGCCGCCGGGTGGCCTGGGCCGGATGAACGACGCGTCGGCGAGCGCGGTGCCCGGCGACGTCGTCACCGGGGCGCTGCGCGACGTCGAGCGCTTCTGGTCGGCGGCCTATCCCCAGGTCGCCGACGGTGCCACTTTCAAGCCGATCAGGGGCGGCTACCACCCGTACACCCGGTCGGACCCGGCGCCCGCCTGCGGCGGCCAAGCCGCCGAGTACCAGCCGAACGCCTTCTACTGTCCGGCCGGCGACTTCATCGCCTGGGACGCCCAGACGCTGATCCCCCAGCTGTACAGCGATTTCGGCCCGCTGCTCGTCGGCTTCGTCATGGCGCACGAGTACGGGCACGCGATCCAGTCCCGGCTGGGCGCCGTCGAGCAGCCCACGGTCGTGCTGGAGCAGCAGGCCGACTGTTTCGCCGGGGCCTGGACGGCCGACGTGCTGGCCGGCCGGTCGACGACGTTCCGGAACGTCACCCCGGCCCAGCTCGACAACACGGTCGCCGGGATGCTGCTGCTGCGCGACGAGCCGGGCACCGCGGCGCAGAACCCGCAGGCGCACGGCAACGCCTTCGACCGGATCCGGGCCATGCAGGACGGCGTGGAGAAGGGTGTGTCGCTCTGCGCCGGCTACCGGGCGGACAACGTGCCGGTGACCGAGGTGCCTTTCACCACCCAGGAGGAGGCCGCCTCGGGCGGGGACCTGCCGTACGCGCAGGCGGTGGACTCTCTCAGCAAGGACGCGCAGGCGTACTGGACGCGGGTGTATCCGCAGCTCACCGGCCGGCCCTGGGAGACGTTGCAGGTGCAGGCGTTCGAGAGCGGCTCGGCGCCGTCCTGCCCGGCGCCGGAGTCCTCGGCCGGCGGTTCGGCCTTCTACTGCCCGGACGGGGACTTCATCGCCTTCGACGACGAGCAGCTCGGGCAGCAGTTGTACCAGCGCATCGGGGACAACGCGGTCGGCATGCTGCTCGGGGATCTCTTCGCCCGGGCGGTCCAGGACCGCCGGGGTGCGCAGACCCGGGACCGGACCGGCCAGCTGGCGGTGGACTGCTTCGCCGGGTCGTGGACCAACGATCTGCTGACCCGCGATCCCTCGGCCGGGATCCGGTTGTCGCCCGGCGATCTCGACGAGGCGGTGGCGGCCCTGCTGGCCTTCGGCCGGGCCGGGTCCCAGCAGGAGGCCAGTGCCTTCGAACGGATCGGCGCCTATCGCGGCGGCGTCCTGAAAGGGCTGACTTCCTGCACCTGAGAGTCGACGAGACCGGCGGTGGACCAGGAGCCCACCACCGGGACCTACCGGCCTTCCTCGAGCCGGTGGTCGGTGTCCTCCTGGTACCGGGCGCCGCTGTCGGACTCGCTGGTCAGCGGCCGGGCGCCGCCTTCGGGCGGTCCCGCCTCGGACTGCTCACCGGCGGCCAGCTCGGGGAACTTCGCGTCGAAGGCCGGCCGCTCGGAGCGGATCCGCGGCATCTTGTCGAAATTGCGCAGCGGCGGCGGGCTCGTGGTGGCCCATTCCAGCGAATTGCCGTGACCCCACGGGTCGTTCGCCGTCACCAGCACACCGGCCCGGTACGAATGCCAGACGTTGTACAGGAACGGCAGAGTGGACGCGCCGAGGATGAACGAGCCGATGGTCGAGAACGTGTTCAGGAAGGTGAAGCCGTCGTCCGGCAGGTAGTCGGCGTAGCGCCGGGGCATGCCCTCGGCGCCCAGCCAGTGCTGCACCAGGAACGTGGCGTGGAAGCCGAGGAAGGTCAGCCAGAAGTGGATCTTTCCGAGGCGGTCGTCGAGCATCCGGCCGAACATCTTCGGGAACCAGAAGTAGATGCCCGAGAACACCGCGAACACGATCGTGCCGAACAGCACGTAGTGGAAGTGGGCCACCACGAAGTAGCTGTCGTGCACGTGGAAGTCGATCGGCGGGGAGGCCAGCAACACCCCGGTCAGCCCGCCCAGCAGGAAGGTCACCATGAAGCCGATCGCGAACAGCATCGGGGTCTCGAGGCTGACCTGCCCGCGCCACATCGTGCCGATCCAGACGAAGAACTTCATGCCCGTCGGGACCGCGATCAGGAAGCTCAGCAGGCTGAAGAACGGCAGCAACACCTGGCCGGTGGCGAACATGTGGTGGGCCCACACGCTGAACGACAGCATGCCGATGAGGATCGTGGCCCCGACCAGACCCTTGTAGCCGAACAGCGGCTTGCGGCTGAAGACCGGGATGACCTCGGTGACGATGCCGAAGAACGGCAGCGCCACGATGTAGACCTCGGGGTGGCCGAAGAACCAGAACAGGTGCTGCCAGAGCATCGGGCCGCCGGTGTCCACGTCGAAGACGTGCGCACCGAGCACACGGTCGGCGGCCAGCGCGAACAGCGCCGCGGCCAGGAACGGGAAGACCGCGATGACCAGCAGGCTGGTGATCAAAATGTTCCAGGTGAAGATCGGCATCCGGAACATCGTCATGCCCGGCGCCCGCAGCGTCAGGATGGTGGTGATCATGTTGACGCCGCCGAGGATCGTGCCCAGGCCGGACAGGGCCAGCCCGACGACCCACATGTTGCCGCCGATGCCCGGTGAATGCAGCGAGGTGCTCAGCGGGGTGTACGCCGTCCAGCCGAAGTCCGCGGCGCCGGCAGGAGTCAGGAAGCCCCCGACGGCGATGATCGCGCCGAACAGGTACAGCCAATAGGCGAAGGCGTTGAGCCGCGGGAACGACACGTCGGGCGCGCCGATCTGGATCGGCACCACGAAGTTGGCGAAGGCGAACACGATCGGCGTCGCGAACAACAGCAGCATGATCGTGCCGTGCATGGTGAACAGCTGGTTGTACTGCTCCGGCGACAGGATCTGCATGCCCGGGCGGGCCAGCTCGGCCCGCATGAGCAGGGCCATGAACCCACCGACCATGAAGAACACGAAGGCCGTGGTCATGTACATGATGCCGATCTGCTTCGCGTCCGTGGTGCGCAGCACGCGGGCCAGCGCGGAACCACGGACCGGGCGCCGGACCGGCCATGGGCGGGTCACTACCGGGCGCGGGGTGACAGCAGTCATGCCTTCTCCTCCACCGTGCGGATGACGGCGGCCTACCCACCTACAGCTGCTTCTAACCGGTCATCACGAATCGGTGGGTTTGAATGCGGCGAGCCGGGGTAGGCGGGCTGCTTCGGCGGCCCGGGAGGTGGGAGATGCTCGGCGAACGGGAGCGCCGCGAGCCGGCGGAGATCGAGGTTGGACTGTCCCGGCAGGATCCCGCGTTCGCCGCCCGGATGCGGATGGCCGGCGAGGACCGTCCGGCCCCGACGGTCCTCGCGCAGCCGGGCCCGTCGCTGAGGTGAGCTCAGCAGGCGTCGGGGCCGAGCCGGGTCCGCAGCTTGAGCAGCGCCGCCGACAGCAGCCGCGACACGTGCATCTGCGACACCCCGATCTGGGTGGCGATCTGCGTCTGCGTCTGGTTGCCGAAGAAGCGCAGCGTCACGATGGTCCGCTCGCGCTCGGTGAGGCACTTCATCGCCGGGCCCAGGCTCAGGTGCAACTCGGTGCGGGCGTAGTCGTCCTCCTCCGCGCCCAGGGTGTCGCCGAGTTCCAGCGTGCCGCTCTCGGTGCCGACCGGCGTGGAGAGCGAGGTCGTGCTGTACGCGCGGGCGCCCTCCAGGCCCTCGAGCACCTCCTCCTCGCTGACCTTGAGGTAGGTGGCGATGTCGGCGACCGTGGGGGCCCGCCCGAGGCTGTGTGCCAGGACCGTACCGGCGTCGCTGATCGCCATCCGCATCTCCTGGAGCCGCCGTGGGACCCGGATGGCCCACGCGCGGTCGCGGAAGTGCCGCTTGATCTCGCCGAGGATGGTGGGGATCGCGAAGACCGTGAAGTCGACACCGACCTCGGCGTCGAACCGGTCGATCGCCTTGATCATGCCCACGGTGGCCGCCTGGATCAGGTCGTCCAGCGGCTCGCCGCGGCCGGCGTAGCGACGGGCGAGGCGCCGGGTCATCGGCAGCCAGGCCTCGATGGTCTCGTCCCGCAGCCGAGGTCGCGCCGGGTCACCCAGCGGGGTGCGCGCCAGGGCCGCGATCAACTCGACGCCCCGCTCCTCCGTCGCCGCGTCGGCGGGGTCGGACGGGCGGCGGGAGCGAATCGGCCTGATGGCGGGTGCGTACATGATGTTCCTCTTCTCGAACGCTGCGTCATGTGAATCCGTTGCCGGACCACCTGCTGTGCCGCGGTGGAGGAACGCATCAGAGCGCCAAGAGACGAGAGAGATGCGCACCGCGACAGAGACATCGCATGGTGGTGATCTCGGCGCCTTCTTGACCGATGCAGTGACCCTAGCTGAAGAGTGGAGCTATGACTAGCCGAAAGTATGAGTCTTCTCGGCGGAACGGTGGAGAAGGGCTCATCGGGATGGACAAGTCACTGCCCGGTCACCCTCAGGAGTGACCGGGCAGCTCGCCGGCAGAAAGGGGGCGGTCAGCCGGTCGCCCGCGGCCGGCTGGTGACCGCGGACAGCGGCGCGGCGACCTCCTCCAGGGACTTGCCCTCCGCGTCGATGCCCAGGAAGATCTCGACGATGCCGCCGATGATCATCACGCCGGCGCCGATCAGGTAGCCGATCAGCAGCTTGCCGGTGTCACCCTCGCCGATCAGGTAGCCGTAGAAGACCGGCCCGATCGCGCCGAAGCACTGCGCGATGGCGAAGAAGACCGCGATGGCCTGGGCCCGGATCTCCAGCGGGAAGATCTCGCTGACGGTCAGGTACGCGGAACTGGCCCCGGCCGACGCGAAGAAGAAGATCACACTCCACGCGATGGTCTGGGTGATGGCGTTCAGCACCCCGGCGTTGAACAGGAACGCGGTGATCGCCAGCAGGACGCCGGAGAGCAGGTAGGTGCCGGCGATCATCTTGCGCCGCCCGATGACGTCGAAGAGGTGCCCGATGGTCAGCGGGCCGATGAGATTGCCCAGCGCGAACGCGATCAGGTACAGCGGCGCGTCCTCCTTGTCGACGCCGTAGACGTCGGTCAGCACCAGCGTGTAGGTGAAGAAGATCGCGTTGTAGAGGAACGACTGCGTGATCATCAACGTGGCACCCAGGATCGACCGCGACGGGTACTGCTTGAAGAGCACCCGCAGCAGCGACAGGTAGCCGTGCGCCTTGGCCGGCTGGATCTCGATGGCCTTGGACTCGTCCACCGGCGCCAGCCGCTGGCCGGCCTTCTCCGCCTCGTGCTCGATGATCTTGATGTTGTCCTCGGCCTCGGCCTCCCGGCCGTGCATGATCAGCCAGCGCGGGCTCTCCGGCAGGTGCCGGCGCATGTTCCAGATCAGCGCACCGAGCACCGGCCCGATCAGAAAGCCGATCCGCCAGGCGATGTTGAGGTCCACCTGGTTGAGCAGGATGTAGGTGCCCAGGGTACCGATGATGGCGCCGCCCCAGTAGGTACCGTTGACGCCGATGTCGACCCGGCCGCGGTACTTGGCCGGCATCATCTCGTCGATGGCGGAGTTGATCGCGGCGTACTCCCCGCCGATGCCGGCGCCGGCTATGAATCTCGTCAGGTACAGGAAGATGAGCGCCAGTGTGCTGTTGCCCCAGGTCAGCGCGGTCAGAGCGTTGCCCGCGAGGTAGACGCCGAGGGTGACGACGAACAGGTTCTTGCGGCCGAGCGCGTCGGAGAGCCGGCCGAAGAACAGCGCGCCGAACACCTCACCGAGCAGATAGACGGTGGCGATGGCACCGACCTCGGTGGTGCTCAGGCCGAGGGTGGCCTTGTCGGTGAGCACCGGGCCGATGGCACCGGCGATGGTGATCTCGATGCCGTCGAGAACCCAGGCCGTGCCGAGCGCCATGACCATACGGGTGTGGAACGGTGACCAGTTGAGCCGATCGATGCGGGCCGGGATCAGGCTGCGGATGGTGCCCGTACCGGGCGCCGAACCGAGGGACTGGGCCATTGGTGCCCCTCCATTTCCGAGACGTGTGGCCCGCTATACCCAGCGATCTCACAGTCAGCCATCAGTTTATGAAGATCTTTTCGGCCGCTCAGGGCCGCGGGGCGGTTCTGGTCCAGGAGCGTTCGCCGCGCCGGCTGGTCGCCGCGACACACCGCGGGCAGATGAACCGGACCTCGTCCCCCGCGGTCACGACGTCGGTGGCCCGGAAGTCGAACCGCACGTGCGGGAAGCGGCGCAGCCGCGTCCGGCTCAGCGCCAGACCGCAGACCGTCTGATTGGTGCCGGGCAGCCAGGCGTGCACCTCGCCGCCCGGCTGCCGGACGCCCTCGGGTGCGACCCACTCGCTCGACGCGGCGACCGCCGCATGCGTCACTCGTGCCATGCCGGCGGATTCCCGCTCAGGCCCCGCTCACACCTTCCGTCAACCGAGGCGCTGCCACAGGTGTGCGAGCGTGGCCGCGCCGCTGACCAGCATGTCGATGGACACCCGCTCGTCGCTGTCGTGCCAGCGGTCCTCGGGCAGGCCGGTGCCGAAGAACATGACCGGGCAGCCCAGCTCGCGGGCCAGCAGCTCGGCCGGGCCCCCACCGGCGTTGCCCATCCGCCCAGCCGGTACGCCGAAACCGTCCTCGATCGCCGCCGCCAGCGCCTCCAGCGCCGGCAGGTCCTGCGGGGTCTCGTACGGCTCCTGCATCGTCTCCTCGGCCACGGTCAGCCGGTGGTCGACGGTGTCACTGATGGTCTCGGCGACCCAGCGCCGGAGCTGGTCGGCCACGTCGGCGCACCGCTGGCCGACCACCGTACGGATGCTGACCGTCGCCGAGGCCACCGCGGGGATCGCCGAGCGGGTGATGCCGACCGGATCCCCGGCGACCATGCTGATGATCTCCGCGGCCGGTCGCGTCCAGAGCTTCTCCAGCACCGTGTAGCCGGCCTCACCGGCGACACTGCGGCTCTCGGAACGCTCCAGCCAGTCCTGCTCGGTGAACGGCAGGGCGGCGAGCTCGGCGCGGCGGCGCGCGGACGGCTCGGCGACCTCGTCGTAGAAGCCCGGCAGCGTCAGCCGGCCCTTGTCGTCGTGCAGGCGGCCCAGCAGCCGGGACAGTTCCACCGCGGCGTTGGGTGCGGGCCCGGAGGCGGCGCCGCTGTGCACGTCGCGGCGGGGTCCGTACACCTCGATCTCAGCCATCACCATGCCGCGCAGGCTGGTGCAGACGGCGGGATGGTCGGCGCGCCAGGTGAGGGTGTCGGAGAAGACCACCAGGTCCACGTCCAGCCGCTCGCGGTTCTCCCGGATCAGCCCGGCCAGGTGGGTCGAGCCGGCTTCCTCCTCCCCTCGACGATGAGCTTGAGGTTCACCGCGGGCGCGGCGCGGCCGGTCGCGGCGAGATGGGCCCGGATGCCCCAGACGTGGCTCAGCACCTGGCCCTTGGCGTCGGAGGTGCCGCGCCCGTAGACCCGGCCGTCCCGCGCCACCGGCTCGAACGGTGCCGTCTCCTCCCACAGCTCGTCCTTGGCCGCCCGCACGTCGTGGTGGCTGTAGATCAGCACGGTGGGCGCGCCCGGGGCGGCGCACCACTCGGCGTAGACCGCCGGGGCGCCCTCGACCGGCCAGACCTCCACGGTCGGAAATCCGGTGCTGCGCAGGGCGGCGGCCAGCCAGTTGGCCGACCGGAGCAGATCCGGTTCGCGCTCCGGCACTCCGGCCACCGAACGCAGGCGAGCCCACTCGATGAGCTCATCGACCAGGGCGGCGCGGCCCTCGTGGAGGAATTTGTGGATCAAGCCCGTCATGGCAGGCGTCTACCCCGGTGACAGAGCGTCATGCGCCCACCGGGGAAGCGGCCGCGAGCTGAGCGGCCGCCAGCACGTCGGTCGTCTCGGCGGCGCCGCTCGGCCGCCCGAAGTGATAGCCCTGACCCTTGTCGCAGCCGAGCTCGCGCAGGACCGCGACCTGGGCCGGGGTCTCGACGCCCTCGGCGACCGCGGCGAGACGCAGGTTGTGGGCCAGATCGACGATGGTCCGCACGAACGACAGTTGCCGGTCGGCCGCCCCGGAGTCGTCCGCCGGCAGGAACGACCGGTCGATCTTGAGGATGTCGATGGGCAGGTCGCGCAGGTAGGCCAGCGAGGAGTAGCCGGTGCCGAAGTCGTCGACGGCGACCCGGACGCCCTGCCGGCGCAACGCGGTGAGCTGGGCGATGGTCCGGTCGTCGCGGTTCGCGGCGCCGACCAGCATGCCCTCGGTGATCTCCAGGATCAGCGCCGTGGGCGGCAGTCCGGAGTCCCGCAGCGCCCGGTTGACCGTCGCGGCGTAGTCGGGCTCCATGAGCTGGCGGGGAGAGACGTTGACGGTCACCGCCGTACCGTGCTGCCGGTGCCAGCCGGCGGCGTCCCGGCAGGCCTGCCGCAGCACCCATTCGCCCAGGGCGACGATGAGTCCGCTGTCCTCGGCGGCCGGGATGAACAGGTCCGGGCCGACGATCTCGCCCGGCCGGGGGAACCAGCGCACGAGCGCCTCGACCGCGTCGAAACCGCCGGTGCCAAGCGTGACGATCGGCTGGTAGTACACGGTGAACTGCTCGGCGGTGAGGGCACCGCGCAGCCGGTCGATCAGGTCGGTGCGTTCGAGCTGCCGCTCGCGCAGGCCGGCGTCGTAGGTCACCGCCCGGTCCCGCCCGGCCGCCTTGGCCTCGTACAGCGCCAGGTCGGCGTCGCTGAGCGCGTCGGTGCTGCCGGCCGAGCCGGCCAGCCGGCGTACCCCGATGCTGATCGTCACGTGCAGCCGGTGGCCGTGGATGTCGGCGGGACGCCGCACCGCGGCGAGGATCTTCGCGCACCGGCTGTCGACCGCGCCGGCGTCCCCGCAGGGCATCAGCACGGCGAATTCGTCGCCGCCGAGGCGGGCGAGCAGCGCGTCGGACCCCACGGTGTCCAGCAGGCGCTGGGCCAGGGCGACCAGCAGCGCGTCCCCGATCGGGTGACCCAGGCTCTCGTTGATGTGCTTGAAGCCGTCGACGTCCAGCAGCAGCAGGCAGCCCGGGTCGTCCCGGTGCGCCCGGGCGCGCAGCTCACGGTCGAGGTGCAGGCGGTTCGGCAGTCCGGTCAACGGATCGTGCAGGGCCAGGTGGCTCATCTCCCGTTGCAGCGTGGCCTGGTACTCCACGGCGTCCTGCAGCTCGGCCGCGCGCCGCCGGGCCAGGGCGCTGGCGCTGATCAGGCGGGCGATGAGCAGGACGGCGGTGACCGCGGTGGCGCCGAGCGGCAGCACGACGTCGATGACGTCGAGGTCGCCCTCCGCGATGTCCTTCAGCAGGGCGTAACAGGTGGCCGCCGGACCGATCAGCACGACGGTCAGCAGACCGGCCACGATCCACCGGCCGTTGCCCGGCGTCAGCCGGCTGCCGTGGGCGCCGGGCCCGACCGCCATGGAGGGGTGCAGGGCCGCGGCGCCCAGCAGCACCAGGAACATCAGCCAGCCGGCGGCGCTGAAAGCCGATCCGGCCCACCGGCCGCCGGCCATCACGGCGACGATGTAGGCCAGGTCCGCGGCCAGGACCACGACGACGGCCAGCACGAGAAGCTGCTGGGCGCGGCTCAGCGCCCGGGTCGTGAAGCGCAGGCGGACCACCATCGTGAGGACGAGCAGGTCCAGAAACGGGTACGCGAGCACAGCGGCACCGGCGGACCAGTCGTCGCGGTCGTTGATGAACGGGTCCAGCAGGAAGACCCAGGCGAGCACGACCGCCGTGCAGGCCACGATGCCCGCCTCGCTCATACCCGCCAGCGCCGCACCCCGGCGGCGGGACGCCGACAGGGCCGCCACGGCCGCGGCGACCAGGAGGTACATCGAGAAGTAGACGACCTCGGTCCAGGTGACCGCCGCGTTCAGCACGGCGTCCGGCTGCTGGAAGACCCACCGGCTGTGCGCGACCACGCCGCAGCCCATGCCGGCGGCCAGCAGCCACCAGCCCAGCGGGCGGGCGGGCCGGTGCAGCCGGACGCCGGTGGCCACGGCGCCGATGACGGCCAGGCACAGCAGGGCGTAGGCGGCCTCCCGGCCGGTGGGCGTGGCGAACGCGGCCGCGACCGCCACGACGCTGCCGGCCAGCAGGAAGCTCAGCCAGGCGCCGGCCACGCGGCGAGCGACCGGCCCCGGCCGGCGGTGGCTTCCCGATGCGCTGCGCGCAGCCGCCATGTCACCCGCCCCCGCTTCGCCGACCGACCTCCGAGAGGGTCATTTTCTACCGCCCGGGGTGCGGCCGGGTTGCGATCGCCAAGATGCTCCGGTGCAGACCGGGAAGTCCGGCGGTTAACGCCGGCAGATCCGTCAGTGAGCCCAGGCCACCGGGCCGGGGTGGACAGGGAGCTCGACGCACATGTCATCGGACCGGTTGGATCCCACGGCCGCCTTCGCTGAGCTGGGCCGCATCAGCCTCGCCGAGAACGATCTCGATGGGGTGCTGTCCCGGGTCGCCGACCTGGCCCGGCGTACCGTGCCCGGCGCCGACGAGGTCTCCGTCACCATGGTCCGCGGATCGATCGCGGAGACCGCCGCGTACACCGGGCACCTGGCCCTGACCCTGGACCAGTGGCAGTACCAGCGGGGTACCGGGCCATGCCTGGAGGCCGCCGCGGCGAACGCGACCGTCTCGGTGCCGGACCTCGCCGGGGAGGCGCGCTGGCCGGACTGGGCGAAACATGCGGTGGCGACAGGCGCGCGCAGCTCACTGTCGGTCGGGCTGCCGATCGAGGAGCAGGTCGGCGGCGCGCTCAATTTCTACGGCGTCCGCGATGCGGCGTTCGACGACGACGCGGTGGTGCTGGCCGAGACCTTCGCCGGCTATGCGGCGGTCGCCCTGGCCAACGCCAACCTGTACGGCGTCACGGCCCGCCTGGCCCGGCAGCTGCAGACGGCGATGGCCGGCCGGGCCGTGATCGAGCAGGCCAAGGGCATCGTCATGGGCCGCCGCCGGTGCTCGGCCGACGAGGCGTTCCAGGTCCTCACCCGGATCTCCCAGGATGCCGACCGTAAGCTGCGCGACGTCGCCTCCGCACTGGTCACCAAGGCCGGGAGTGGCGACGATTGGTGATCCGCGACAATGGTTGCCGGACGGACGGCCGTGCGAGGAAAGAGCGGAGCTGACATGGCATTCGATTGCACCGTGGAGCGCCAGGGTGACACCGTCGTGGTCACCCCCGAGGGTGACGTCGACCTGGAGACCGCGACCTACCTGCGCGAGGTCCTGCGCCAGGTGGTCGCGGACAAGCACGACGGCCGCATCGAGGTCGACATGCACGCCGTGACGTTCCTGGACTCCTCCGGCCTCGGCATGCTGGTCGCCGCCCGCCGGGCCGCCGAGCTCAAGGGCATCACGCTGCGCCTGCGCGAGCCCGGGCCGATGGTCCGGATGGTGCTCGAGGTGGCGAACCTGGACGGTCTGCTCATCGGCGCCTGAGCGGGGAAAGTCGCGTGTAGCACGGCGAACGCCGGGTAACACCGACGTTCCCCGTTGCCCAGCGAGGAGATGTAGTGGTGACCCGATCGCAGCCCCCGGCGCCGGCCAGACCCCCGGGCCGCGGCACCCTGACCGACGCCCTGATCGACCTGGCGGGCACGGCCGACGACGACTCGACCGTCGGCGGCCGGCTGACCACGATCGCGCAGCTGGCGGCCGACATGGTGGACGCGGTGGCCTTCGCCTCGGTGACCTGCCAGGACGAGAGCGGTTACAGCACGGTGGCGGTGAGCAGCGAGCTCGCCATGGCCGTCGACGAGGCCCAGTACGCCGAAAAAGCGGGACCTTGCCTCGACGCCCTGGACAGCGGCTCCCCGACCAGCGTGCCGCGGATCGATGCGACGATGATCTGGCCCGCCTTCCGGGACGCCGCCTACAAGCTCGGTCTGCGCTCGTCGCTGTCCATCCCGCTGTTCGCCGGGCGCGGACTGCCGGTGGCAGCACTCAATCTCTACAGTCATGACCCGGCCGCCATGGCGCCGCTGAGCGCGGCGGTCCTGTCCGCCTACGACGACGCACCGGAGGGACGCCCGGCGGGCCCGGCCGAGGATCTCTGCCCGGGCGCGCAGGACCTGATCGCCGGGCTCGTCGGCGCGTTCGCCGTCCGAGCCACGATCCAGCAGGCGATCGGCATGATCATCTCCGATCGGCAGACCAACGCGGACCTGGCGTACGCGCTGCTGCGGTCGCGGGCCGCCGAGACGACGGGCTCCCTGATCGAGGCCGCCATGACAGTGGTCGCCGACGGCCGGTGAACGTGGCACTCTGGCCGCCGTGGACACCACGGCTGACCTGATCTTCACCGGCGGTCGCGTCTTCACCGCCGATCCCGGTCGAGGCTCCGCCGGAGCCCTGGCTGTGCGCGACGGCCGGATCCTCGCCGTCGGCGGTGCCGAGGTCACCGAGCTGGCCGGGCCACGCACCGAGGTCGTCGACCTGCGCGGGCGGATGCTGCTCCCCGGTTTCCAGGACGCCCACGTGCACGCCGTGATGGGCGGTGTGGAGCTCGGCCAGTGCGATCTGACCGGCACGACGGAGCTCACCGACTATCTCGCCCGGATCGACGCGTACGCGCGGGCCCACCCGGACGATCCCTGGATCGTCGGCGGCGGGTGGTCGATGGAGAGTTTCCCCGGCGGTGTGCCCGGCCGCGAGCTGCTGGACGCGGTGGTCGGCGACCGGCCGGTGTACCTGACCAACCGGGACCACCACGGGGCCTGGGTGAACAGCAGGGCGCTCGCCCTGGCCGGGATCACCGCCGGCACCCCGGACCCGGTCGACGGCCGGATCGACCGCGAGCCCGGCGGCGCCCCGAGCGGCGGTCTCCAGGAGGGCGCGATGGCGCTGGTCGCGGCGGTCGTGCCGGCGGTGACCCCGGCGCAACGGCTCGCCGGTCTGCTGCGGGCCCAGCGGCTGCTGCACGAGCTGGGGATCACCGCCTGGCAGGACGCGATGCTGTGCGCGACCAACGGCTATCCGGACATCTCCGACGCCTACCGCACCGCGGCCACCGACGGCTCGCTGATCTCCACCGTCGTCGGCGCGCTCTGGTGGGACCGCGAGCGGGACGCCGGCCAGCTCCCCGAGCTCGTGGCCAAGCGGGCCGAGCTCAGCGTCGGGCGGCTGCGCTGCGGCTCGGTGAAGTTCATGCTCGACGGGGTCGCCGAGAACTTCACCGCGGCGATGACGGCTCCCTACCGCGACGGGCACGGCTGCACGACCGCGAACAGCGGCCTGTCGTTCATCGATCCGGTCGCGTTGCGCGACTACGTCACCGCGGTGGACGCGCTGGACTTCCAGGCGCACTTCCACGCGCTCGGCGACCGGGCCGTCCGCGAGGCCCTGGACGGGATCGCCGCGGCCCGGGCGGCCAACGGCCCGCGGGACACCCGGCCGCACCTGGCCCACTTGCAGGTGGTGCACCCGCAGGACGTGCCGCGCTTCCGGACCCTCGGGGCCACCGCGACCATCCAGGCGCTGTGGGCCACCCATGAGCCGCAGATGGACGAGCTGACGCTGCCGTTCCTGGACCCGGAGCTGTCCGGGCGGCAGTACCCGTTCGGCGACCTGCACCGCGCCGGCGCGACCCTGGCCGCGGGCAGCGACTGGCCGGTGAGCAGCCCGGATCCGTTGCGCGGCATCCACGTGGCGGTCAACCGGGCACTGCCGGGCAGCGACGCCGAGGCGTTCCTGCCGGGGCAGCGGCTCGAGCTGGCGACGGCGCTGCGGGCGTACACGTCGGGGTCGGCCTTTGTGAATCACCGGGACGACACCGGCACGCTGCGGGCCGGCAATCAGGCTGACCTGGTGGTCCTCGATCGGGACCTGTTCGCGGGCCCGCCGGAGGCGATCGCGGAGGCCCGGGTGGCGCTGACCTACATCCGGGGCGAACGCGTGCACGCCGCCCCGGACGCCTGAGGGACGTCAGCGCTCGCTGGGCACCGGCTCGGCCTCGGCGCGCTCGGGGTCCTCCTGCTGGACCTCGACGGTGTCCTCCACCGGCTGGCGCTGCGCCGGGACGACGGCCTCGGCGCTGGAGCCGTGCCGGCCCGCCGACTCGTCCGGCACCGGCAGCTCGCCGATGACCTGGGGCTGGTCCACCCACAGGGCGCGCAGCTGGCCCTGCATGAAGGTCATGAGGCGGCCGCGGTACTCCCGGTCGAACTGCTCGAGCGCCTCGATCTGCTCCTGCAGGGCCTCCCGCTTGACGCCGAGGCTGCCGACCACGTCGTCGTACCGCTGCTTGGCCTGCAGGTTCAGCTGCTCGGCGTTGGCCTTGGCCTCGGCGGCGACGGCATCGGCCCGGGCCTGGGCGTCGAGCACGATCTGCTCGGCGTTGCGCCGGGCCTCCTCGGCGGCCGCGCGGGCGTCCTGACCGATCTGCTCGGCCCCCGCGCGGGCGTCGTAGAGCACCTTGTCGGCCTCGCGGCGCACGTTGTGCGCGTGGATCTGGGCGTCGCGGGCGATGTTCTCCGCCGCGGCCAGCGCCTCCGTACGGATCTTGTCGGCCTCCTGGTGGGCCTTGGCGACGTAGTCCTCGGCGGTGCGCTGGGCCATGGTCAGCACCTGGAGGGCCTGGCTCGGCAGGCCCGGTACGGGCGTGGGCGAGACCAGCGCGTGCTCGGAGGTCGCGCCGTCGGGCGACGTCCCGAGCATGACCTTGACGCGATCCTTCATCCGGTTGTCAGTCACTGGAGACCTCCGTACGTGCGGCTTCACCGCGGCGGCTTCGGTCGACGAGGCCCCTGCCGGGAGGCGGGAGCGGACACGGTCGACGCGGCTGTCGGCCCCGGCGTACCGGCTGGAACGCTGGCCATGATCGGCGGCATGTTACCAACTTGAACAGGCCGGACGCGAGAAGCCGTTCAGCGGGAGCCGTCGGCCGTTCGGACCGGTCCGGACCAGGAAACGCCTGCTCGCACGGGGTGTGGGCGACCACCGCCCGGACGGCCCGACCAGCACGCCCGAGCGATTTAGACGTTATTACGCTTTTGATCCCGTTAACGGCGTTTAGCATGGTCCTCACCTGCCGGCAAGCGTGAGGATGCCATGAGAAGTCGCCGCTCGTTGACCGTCTTTCTGACGGTCGGAACTGTCCTGCTGGCCACCGCGGCGACCGCTGACGCCTCCTCCGACCGGCCGGTCGCCGTCTGGGAGATGGACGAGCGTTCCGGCGCCCGCACCATGACCGACAGCAGCGGCCGCGGGCTGCACGGCCGGATCGGCAGCGAGGTACGGACCGACACCCGCGTCAACGGCGCCACCGGCTACCGCTTCGACCGGCTGGAACCCGACTCCCCGCCGGCCCACCCGGGCCATCTGGTGACGGTGCGCGACTCGGACGCCCTCGACCCCGGCACCCGCGACTTCGCCGTGACGGTCCGGCTCCGCACCACCCACAAGTTCGGCAACATCATCCAGAAGGGCCAGGCGACGGTCTCCGGCGGCAACTTCAAACTGCAGATCCCCAGCGGCATCGTCGAGTGCCTGTTCCGCGGCTCGTCCCGCTCGCTGACGGTGTCGTCCCCGCGCCGCCTCAACGACGGTCGCTGGCACACCGTGCGCTGCGCCCGTACGGGCGACGGGGTGACCCTGTTCGTCGACGGCGCGAAGGTGGCGCGCGCCGCGGGCTGGACCGGCCGGATCGCGAACTCGTGGCCGGTGAGCATCGGCGGAAAGACCGACTGCGACCAGATCGACGTGGGCTGCGACTACTACGCCGGCGATCTGGACTATGTAGAGATCGACGCGCGCTGATGCGCACGTGGGGCCGTACCGCTGTCGTGCTCTGTGTCCTGGCCGGGGTGGCCGCACCGGCATCCGCCGCACCCGGCCGGCCGGCCGACGGCTTCGAGAAGCCCGTCGTCACCCCCGGCACCTACGTCACCCGCACCGCGGGCGAGACGTTCGGCCGGTGGACGGTCACCCGGGGCAGCATCGACCAGATCGGCCGCGGCTACTGGCAGGCCGCCGACAGCCGGCAGTCGATCGACCTGAACGGACGGTCCGAGGGCACGGTCCGCACCACGGCCGCGACCCAGCCCTCGGTCCGCTACCGGGTCAGCTACTACCTGGCCGGCAACCCGGCCGGCGGCCCGGCGGTCAAGACCGGCCAGGTCCTGATCAACGGTACGGTGCGCCAGACGTTCTCCTTCGACACCACGGGCAGGTCGTTCACGAAGATGGGCTACGTCCGCCGGAGCTTCGTCTTCGTCGGCACCGGTGGCCCGGCCACGATCGACTTCGCCAGCACGTCGGGCCCGACGGCGTACGGCCCGGTCATCGACAAGACCTCGGTCGTCGGGTGCCTGACGGTGGCCTGCACCTGAGGCCGGCAACCGATCGAGGGATGTCCGGGCCGCCGGGCCGGGAGTAGAACGGAGGGCGGACCGGATCCACCGCCGACGGAGGTCCGAAGTCACCTCCGCGACGGTGCCGGCCGCGCCCGTGCACCGCGACCTCCTGCTCCGGGTCCGGGTCCGTAGGAGCTTCCGTGCGTCCGCAGCGAACTCCCCTGGCTCTGTCCGCCCTCGTCCTGCTCGTCGCCGGTCTCACCGTTCCCGCGGCGCCGGCGCAGGCCACCTTCCCCGGCGACAACGGCCGTATCGCCTTCCGCCGGTTCCTCAACGAGGACCGGACCTGGGGTGCGGTCTTCACCGTCCGGCCCGACGGTTCCGGGGAACGTCAGGTGACCCGGCCACCGCGGGGCTATGTCGACCGCAATCCCGATGTCTCCCCCGACGGCCGGTGGATCGCCTTCCAGCGCGAGGCCGTCGACTGCGGACCGGGCTGCACCACCTCGGAGATCTTCATCGTCCGGACCGACGGCACCCGTCCGACCCAGCTCACCCACAGCGCTCCCGGCCTGGGCTGCGGCAACGACGGCTTCTGCAACGGCTCACCCGCCTGGTCGCCCAGCGGCCGCCGGATCGCCTTCAACCGTGAGTCCGGCCCGGTGGTCGACGACTACGTGGAGAACGTCGGCATCTACGTCATGAACGCCGACGGCTCGCACCTGCACCAGCTGACCCAGCGGGCGCGTCCGTCCAACGGCGAGGACACCGATCCGCAGTGGTCCCCGGACGGCCGCACCATGGTCTTCGAGCGCACCAACGTTCGTGCCGCGCTACCGAGCGGCGGCCTCGCGCTCTGGACGATCGATCTCGCCTCCGGCCGGGAACACCGGATCACCCCGTACCCCCTGCGCGGCGGTGACTCCCCCGACTGGTCCCCCGACGGACGGCGCATCCTCTTCCACTCCAACGAGAACGGCGTGCCGGAGGTCTCCGCCAACCTCTACACGGTCCATCCCGACGGCAGTCACCTGCGTCAGCTCACCTTCGAGGTCGGCGGGACCGTCAACTACCTGGGTTCGTCGTACTCCCCGGACGGCCGGAAGATCACCGTCGGGCGGCGGCCGGAGACCGGCGGGACCAACGCCGATGTCCTGGTCATGGACGCTGACGCCACGCACGTCCGCAACATCACCCGCACCGAGCTCTACGACAGCTACCCGGACTGGGGTCCCGCCGTGCGCTGACCGCCCGCCGGGCCCGCTGATCAAGGCTTGTGCTCCGCGCGGCGACGCCATAGGTTTCGCCGCAACGGCGGAATTCTCCAGTCACCGGGGGCCTGCGTGGACACTGCTCCGGCGATCACCCTGACCGGCCTGCACAAGACCTTCGGCAGCACCGTCGCGGTCGACGGCCTCGATCTGACGATCGCCGACGGTGAGTTCTTCTCCATGCTGGGCCCGTCCGGGTCGGGCAAGACCACGGTGCTGCGGATGATCGCCGGTTTCGAGCGGCCCACCGCCGGGCGGGTCCTGCTCGGCGGCGTGGACGTCACCGGCGCCGCGCCGTTCCAGCGCGACGTCAGCACCGTGTTCCAGGACTACGCGCTCTTCCCGCACCTGTCGGTCCGCCAGAACGTCGAGTACGGGCTGGCGGTGCGCAAGGTCGGCCGGGCCGAACGCCGCGAACGGGCCGAGCAGGCGCTGACCGGCGTACGGATGACCGGCTTCGGCGACCGCAAGCCCGGCCAGCTCTCCGGGGGCCAGCGCCAGCGGGTCGCCCTGGCCCGCGCGCTGGTGGTGCGGCCCAAGGTGCTGCTGCTGGACGAGCCGCTGGGCGCGCTGGATCTGCAGTTGCGCCAGCAGATGCAGGTCGAGCTCAAGCAGTTGCAGCGCGAGGCCGGCATCACCTTCGTCTTCGTCACCCACGACCAGGAGGAGGCGCTGACCATGAGCGACCGGATCGCCGTGTTCGAGCACGGCCGGGTCGCCCAGGTCGGCACCGCCGCCGAGATCTACGAGCGGCCGCGCACCGGCTTCGTGGCCGGCTTCGTCGGCACCTCCACTGTGCTCACCGGTCCTGCCGCCGCCGAGCTCCTCGGGCAGGACGGCACGTTCGTGGTGCGCCCGGAACGGGTCCGGCTCTCGCGGACCGGGCCCGGGATGGCCGGCACCATCGCCGAGGTGGTCTATCTCGGCGCGACCACCCGCTACCTGGTCGACCTCGAGACCGGGCCGCGGATCACCGCGAGCGAGGCCAACACCGAGGCCGGCGCCGCGACGGCCGTCCAGCGCCGCGGCGAACGCGTCCACGTCAGCATCCGCGGCGGCGACGTCGTGGCCCTGGAGACCCCCTGACCCCACCCCCGCTGCGAAGGGTTCGGCCATGCGCATCACCAGATCACTGCTCGGCGGTACGGCCATCGGCCTCGTCACCCTGCTCGCCGCCGCCTGCGGCACGTCCTCCGGGGACAGCTCCCCGGCGCCCGGCGCGTCCGGCTTCACCCCACCCAAGATCGACCAGCTCCGGCAGCTCGGCGCCGGCGAGGGCGCCGTCTCCATCCTGGCCTGGCCCGGGTACGCCGAGAACGGCAGCAACGACCCGGCGGTGGACTGGGTGACCCCGTTCGAGAAGCAGACCGGCTGCAAGGCCACGGTCAAGACGTTCGGCACCTCCGACGAGGCCGTGACCCTGATGAGGACCGGCGGCTACGACGTGATCTCGGCCTCCGGTGACGCGTCGCTGCGGCTGATCGCGGCCGGGGACGTGGCCCCGGTGAACACCGCCCTGATCCCCAACTACGCCGACGTCACCGGCTTTCTCAAGGACAAGGCGTGGAACTCGGTCGGCGGCCGGATGTACGGCGTCCCGCACGGCTGGGGCGCCAACCTGCTGATGTACCGCACGGACAAGGTGAACCCGGCCCCCACCTCCTGGGCCTCGGTGTTCACCGACGCGGGCAGGTACGCCGGCAAGGTCACCGCGTACGACTCCCCGATCTACATCGCCGACGCCGCCCTGTTCCTGATGAACACCAAGCCGGAGCTGGGCATCAAGAACCCGTACGCGCTGGACGACAAGCAGCTCGCCGCGGCGGTCGACCTGCTCAAGGCACAGAAGGCCCACGTCAGCGAGTACTGGTCGGACTACCTCAAGGAGGTGCAGTCGTTCAAGAGCGGCAACTCGGTCATCGGCACGACCTGGCAGGTCATCGTCAACACGGCGGCCGCGGAGAAGGCTCCGGTCAAGGCGGTGCTGCCGGCCGAAGGTTCGACCGGCTGGTCCGACACGTGGATGGTGGCGGCCAAGAGCGCGCACCCGAACTGCGCGTACCAGTGGATGAACTGGATCGTCGGTCCGACGGCCAACGCCCAGGTCGCCGAGTACTTCGGCGAGGCGCCGGCCAACCAGAAGGCGTGCGCGCTGACCACCGACAAGAGCTTCTGCGAGACCTACCACGCCGGTGACGCCGCGTACGCGGAGAAGATCTGGTACTGGAGCACGCCGATCCCGCAGTGCCTGGACGGACGCACCGACGTCACCTGCACCGACTATGCGGCCTGGACCCGGGCCTGGACCGGGATCAAGGGCTGACCGGCCGGTGACGCTGCTGGACACCCGCCGGCGCCGGCTCTCGGCCCGGCTCACCCGCTCGCCGCGCACCCGACTGACCCTGCTGCTCGGTGCCCCGCTGCTCTGGCTCGGGCTGGCCTACCTCGGGGCCCTGGCCGCGTTGCTGGTCACCGCCCTGTGGTCGACCGACACGTTCACCGGGGCGATCGAGCGGGTGTGGACGCTGGACAACATCCGTACGGTGCTGACCGACTCCGTCTACCGTTCGGTCACGATCCGCACGATCGGGGTGGCGGCCCTGGTCACGGTCATCGACGCGGTGCTGGCCCTGCCGGTGGCGTTCTTCATGGCCAAGGTGGCCCGCCGGCGCTGGCAACCCCTGCTGGTCGCCGGCATCCTGCTTCCGCTGTGGGCGTCGTACCTGGTCAAGGCGTACGCCT
The DNA here is from genome assembly GCF_053603475.1 of Actinoplanes sp. NPDC004185. Taxonomy (NCBI): domain Bacteria; kingdom Bacillati; phylum Actinomycetota; class Actinomycetes; order Micromonosporales; family Micromonosporaceae; genus Actinoplanes; species Actinoplanes sp. NPDC004185. The sequence goes on from NZ_JBSGFR010000007.1 coordinate 58,200, forward strand.
GGCGCAGCATGTTCGGCGGGGGCGGGCTGATCGACTGGGCCGGGGCGCCGTTCGGGCTCGGCTCGCCCGGGTACGGCCTGGCCGCCACCGTGTGCACGCTGGCGTACCTGTGGTTCCCGTACATGGTCCTGCCGATCTTCGCCGGCCTGGAACGCCTGCCGGACTCGCTGCTGGAGGCCTCCGGGGATCTCGGCGCCCGGCCGGGCCGCACGGTCCGCACGGTGGTGCTGCCGCTGGTGTTCCCGGCCGTCGTGGCCGGGTCGATCTTCACCTTCTCGCTGTCGCTGGGCGACTACGTGGCGGTGGAGATCGTCGGTGGCACCAAGCAGTTCCTCGGCAATCTGGTCTACGACAACATCGGCGCGGCCAACAACCAGCCTCTGGCGGCGGCGGTCGGCCTGGTCCCGGTGGTGGTCATGATCGTCTACCTGTTCCTGTCCCGGCGCGCCGGAGCCCTGGAGAACCTCTGATGTACCTGACCCGGGGCATGCGCGTCGCGCTGCGCGTCATCACCGCCGTCGTGCTGGCCGTGGTCTACGTGCCGCTGATCGTCGTGGTGATCAACTCGTTCAACAGCGACCGGGCGTTCGGCTGGCCCCCGGCCGGTTTCACCCTGCAGTGGTGGTCGCGCGCCGCGCACAACGCCGGGGCGCTGGACGCGCTGCGCACCTCCGTGGTGGTGGGCCTGCTGTCGACCGCGGTGGCGCTGGTGCTCGGCACGCTGGCGGCGATGTCCCTGCAGCGGTACCGGTTCTTCGGCCGCGAGGCCGTGTCGCTGCTGGTGATCCTGCCGATCGCCCTGCCGGGCATCGTCACCGGGATCGCGCTGAACAACGCCTTCCGCACGATCCTGGGCGTGCCGCTGTCCCTGCTCACCCTGGTGGTGGCCCACGCGACATTCTGCGTCGTGGTGGTCTTCAACAACGTCATAGCCCGGCTGCGCCGGCTCGGCGGTGACCTGGAGGAGGCGTCGATGGATCTGGGCGCCGACAGCTTCACCACCTTTTGGCGCGTCACCTTCCCGCTGCTGCGCACGGCGCTGCTGGCGGGCGGGCTGCTGGCGTTCGCGCTCAGCTTCGACGAGATCATCGTGACCCGCTTCACCGCGAGCCAGAGCACGACGACACTGCCGATCTGGATCCTGGACAACCTGTTCCGGCCGAACCAGGCCCCGGTCGTCAACGTCGTGGCGACGGTCCTGGTGATCGCCTCGGTCATCCCGATCGCGATCGCCCAGCGGCTGTCCGGCGATCCCTCCGGCGGCCGGATCTGAGCTGCCGGAGGGTCGCTGCGCGGGTCAGGCGGTGAACCGGACCCGGCGCCGGCGCACGAGCAGCAGGCCGGCCGCACCGGCGAGCAGCAGCAGCGCGCCGCCCGCGCCGAGCAGGCCGGCGTCGGCCCCGGTCACCGGCAGGCCGCCGCCCTGGCCGCCGCTGAGCTGCACCGTGATCGCCGCCGTGTCGTTGCCGGCATCGCGGTCGATCGGGTACTCGGTGAAGATCTCCTCGTTGATGACGACGCGGCCGGCCGCCGCGGACGGGTTCGCCCGCACCTGGAAGGTGAAGTCGAACAAGGACGACGCCTTGGCCTTGGTCCTGCCGTCCTCGAGCGGGCACAGGTATTCCGGCGCCCCGGTGAGATCGGTGGTGAAGTCCCCGGGCTCCTCACCGTCCTCGAACGTCATCGGGAAGCAGCGCTCGTCGACGCCGACGGCCTCGAGCCCGGCCGGGACCACGATGCGGGTCGACGGGTCGGTGTTGTCGAAGGTCCAGTGGTAGAGCGTGCCCGGCCCGTTGTTGACGAAGCCGACGCGGGCCCGCACCTTGTCGCCCGGCTCGCCGGTGACGGTGGCACCGACGGCGGCCAGGTCCGTCCGGCGGCCGCCGACGACGAACTCGCTGACCAGGATGTTGTTCTTCGGGTCGGTGTCGACCTGGCTCGCCGCGGCCCGCGCCGCGCCCTTGACCGGCACGGCCCGCAACCCGGCGGCGGGGCCGGTGCCCTTCGGGCCGAGCGTCTCCTCGTCGAGGCCGGGCGCGGTGTCGATCAGTTCCTCGAAGTCGGCCGGGGTGTACCAGCCGCCGAGGGCGCCGGCCCGGGAACCGGCCGCGGCGTCGGCCGGGATCTTCAGCCGCATGGGCGTGGTCAGTTCGTAGGTCGTACCGGCGGCCAGTTCGTCGTCGAAGGTGCAGACGGTCAGGACGCCGTACCGGCAGTTGCCGAAGCCGGCGCCCGGCGACAGGCTCGGGTCCCAGCCGAGCATGACCAGCACGACGCTCTTGACCGGCGTGGTCCCGGCGTTGGAGACGCGCAGGCCGGCGTCGACGTTCGCGCCGGCCGCCACGGTGCGCGGGGCGCTGATGACGCCGGCCAGGTCGACGCCCTCGCCGATGGTCACCGTCGACGCGGTGGTGACCTCGGGCAGGTCGTCGAGCCGCGCGCTGAAGGCCAGCTTGCCGTGAGCGTCCTGGGCGGCGCCGGCCTTCGCCGTGACCTCCAGGGCCAGCAGGGGCACCAGGTTGGTGCCCGGGTCGAGCGGGAAATGCCCGGTGAGGGTGCAGCTGATGACCGTGCCGCTGCGGCCGCAGGACTGCTCGTCACTGAGCTGGAAGTCGTCGGCCGCCACCACGGTGGCGATGTCGGCGACGCCGGCGGTGTCCACGCGGACGGTCATCTTGTCGAAGGCGGCAGGTGCCTCACCCGGCCGCCGCGGCATGTCGATCCAGGCGAAGAGCGGGGTGGCCTTGGGCACGGACCCGGCCACCGCGAGGTCCGGGAAGTGCAGCCGCACGGCCGGGCCCGCGGCCAGCGCGGGCGTTCCGGGTACGGCCAGCGCCGCGACCGCCGTCAGGGCTGCCGCCGATCCGGTCAGCAGGCGGTGCAGGGCGCGGCGCATGGTGGTGGTTCCTCCCCGTGAACGACAAAGCCGCGTGAGCATAAGCGGGGAAGATCATCGGGCGAGCCCGCCGTTCGGTCAGCTTCGGCTCCCCCGTCGCCGGGTACGGCGGCGGGGCGTGGCGCTGGGTGGTCGCCACGCCCCGCTCTGAGGGCCGTCCTCCGTGCCGGGCAGCAGCGTCATACCGCGCGGCACCGCAGGGACAGCCAGGTCAGTGATCGACGGCCGTCACTCGTCATTGTTCGGTCCCGTTTCCGGGCACGTCAACAACTCGTTCCGGAAGTTTGCCGTGATGTTTCGGCCCTCGTCAGGCGCCGTTACCCAGCAGAGGCAGGCATTTGATCAGGCCACGGCCACCTACACGGTTCAGTAACGCCGCGCCGGACACCCCCGGACTCCGGAACTTGCGCACATGTTCCGAGACTTCATGCTCTGGCCGTGGGCCCACCCACAGGCCACGATGACCCGATGACGGTTCCCCGCCCGCCCGCACCCTGGTTGCTCCGGCCCGTGAAGCTGCCCGCCACCGTGCCGCCCGAGCTCACCGGCGCCTGGGCGCCCGCCGACACCCGGCTCGACGACGTCGAACTGCTGACCGTGCCCACCGGTCACGGTCCCGAGGACGTCGCGGTCGGTGCGGCGGGACAGATCTATTCCGGTACGGACGACGGGCATCTCTGGCGCTGGCCCGTGGACGCGCACGCCGGCACCACCCCGGACCTGCTCGCTACCACCGGCGGCCGGCCGCTGGGCATCGAGGTCGATCCCCGCGACGGCAGCCTCGTCGTCTGTGACGCGTACCGGGGACTGCTGCGGGTGACCGACGACGGCACCGTCACCGATCTGGCCCACCGGGCCGGTGGCCGGCGCATCCTGTTCTGCAACAACGCGGCCGTGGCGCGCGACGGCGTCGTCTACTTCACCGACAGCTCCAACCGCTTCCCGGTCTCGCACTGGCGCCGGGATCTGCTGGAGCACCGGCCCAACGGGCGGGTGCTGGCGTTCGATCCGGCGTCCGGCCGCGTCGACGTGGTGGCCGAGGGTTTCCACTTCCCCAACGGCGTGGCTCTCACCCCGCGGGAGGACGCGCTGCTGCTCTGCGAGACGGTCGCGCACCGCCTGGTCCGGGTGTCCTTGCCGGACGGCGCGGTACGGGTGCTCGGCGACCTGCCCGCGTACCCGGACAACATGGCGCCGGTCGGCGACGGCACCTACTGGATCGCCCTGGCCAGCCCGCGGGTCGCGCTCGCCGAGAAGCTCCTGCCGCACCCGCAGGTGCGCCGCATCGCTGCGATCCTGCCGACCCGGTGGCAGCCGCAGCCGGTGCCGTACTCGATGGCGGCCCTGGTCGACGGCGAGGGCACGGTGCTGCGCGTGCTGCACGGACCGGCGGGCCGGTACGTGATGGCGACCGGCGTCCGTCAGCACGGCGACACCCTCTGGCTGGGCAGCCTGACCGAGAAGGCCATCGCCCGAGTGTCGCTCTCATAGGGATAAGAGGGGGAATCAACCGTTTTGCCGTTATCCTGAGTTCCCGCGAAGACGACCGAGGGCGGCGAGATGACGCACGCACAACCGGACATCGTGGTTCCCGAGGAACTGCAGTGGGCGCTGGCCGAGGCCGGCAAGGAGGCCGTCGCGGTCGCCCCCGGCTGGTTCCGGGCCTGGCCGACCGGCGACGAGAAGTGGTCGGTGGTCAACATCCGGGGCGCCAGCCAGGTCATCGTCAACCACAGCCGGGAGGACGACCGCCACCCGAACGCCTGGACGGTGCGCGCGCTGTTCGGCGACAAGGCGGTCGAGCTGCGGGTCGGGCCGTACGACAACAAGGCGCAGGCGATCTGGGTCGCGCATGCCGTACTGAGCATCGCTTTCGGCGACACCCGGCCCTGAGCCGGGCGCCACGAACGCGCGATGGGGGTACCGTCGGCTGATCCAGCGCGGCCCGGGAGGTGACGACGTGCCCGACAACGACGAGTCCCGGGCCTTCGCCCGCATCGTTTCCCAGTTGCGGAGCGAGGATCCCCGCTTCGCCGCCGGCGAGACCGATTCCGGCAAGCGCCGCGGTCGCACGCTCCTGCTGATCGGCATCGTCCTGTGCGCCGCCGCCGTCCTGCTGATCGCCTTCGGGGGTCCGAAGGGGGCGGTCATCGCCATCGCGCCGTGGCTGGCCGGCCTGATCGCCGTGATCCGGAGCCGGAGCGGAAAATGAGGAGATTGTGATTTCGCTGCGTTATCACTCACCTACCCAACGTCATATTCCGCACATTACCTGAATTCCCGAGGCCTAGACTCCGAGTACTACGCACGTGCGCACTTGTCTCCGGGCACCCGCGGACAACAATCGACTCATGACGTACGGCAAGAAGGATCTCCCCTTCCCCTATTGTCAGGACTTTTCCGGCATCGTGACGCGAGTCAAAGGTGTCCGGGAGTCGACCCGCGCCGCCCTGGTGAACTCACCCAAGGTCGCCTCCTACCTCAAGGCGGGGGCGAACCTGGTCGAGAAGAACCTCGGCGCCAAGGACTCGGCGTTCCCGACCGACGAGGGTGGCCGGAAGCCGTACTGGTCGGGCCTGCGCTTCCTCACCGAGCGCGCGCTGTCCCGCGAGATGGAGAGCCTCGAGCCGCCGTTCCTGCGCCAGAAGGGTGACGGCCCCTACCGGGCCACCTGGGCCAGCCACGACGACTACCTCAACGACCTGCTGACGTTCCTGTTCCACGCGATGAACTACGACCCGCAGTACGGCGCCGACCTGGAGACCCGCGGCGACTGGCTGATCAGCACCGAGCCGGACTTCGCCAACGCCCTGGACCGGGCCTCCTACCACGAGCTGCTGGCCATCTGCCGGATGCCGCTGTTCCGCCTGCAGCTCATCATGGTGGCCACGGCGGACCGCAACGACGGCATCCACGACGCGATCGCCAACCAGTACGCCGGCGCCCTCGGACCGTGGACCAAGATCTACGAGGCGACCATCGCCGCCCGCGGCTACCAGCTGCGCAAGGGCATCACGATCGACCAGTTCGCCAACATCCTGGCCGCGATCACCGAGGGCTTCGCCGTGCACCACCTCGGCGACCCGAACGCCGGCATCGTCGGCGACGACCACACCCGGGACAACCTCATCGGCATGGCGGTGCTGGCCATCATGAACAGCTATCTCGAACCCGCGGGTGAGTCGAGCGGCCTCACGCTGCGCGAAGAGTTCGAGCGGTACGCACCCGCACCGCGTTCCGCCGAGCACCCCTCCGACGACAGCGGGGACTGACATGACCAGCACCGTCGAGCCGAGCATCGCGCGAGCCGCGCGGGAACCGTCGTGGTGGGACCGGCAGGGCGACCTGATCATGCGCCGGCCGTTCAACGAGTGGACGTTCACCCACATGAACTGGCTCATGCCGACCGAGTACGTGCCCCGTGGCGGCCCGCACCGGCCGCTGCCGCTGAGCCCGTGCCCGCTCGACCTGACCTACCGTTTCGACGACCGGGACCACACCCTGACCGAGCTGCACCGGCGCACCTACACCACGGCCTTCGTGGTGCTGCACCGCGGCGAGATCGTGCACGAGACGTACCCGGGCGCCTTCGCCGGCCCCCGCAGCCGGATGCAGCTGTTCTCCATCTCCAAGTCGGTGACCTCGATGCTGATCGGCATCGCGCTGGCCGACGGCGCGATCGGCAGCGTCAAGGACCGGATAACCGACTACCGGCCCGACTTCCGCGGCACCGCCTACGAGGAGTCCACCCTGGCCGACCTGCTCGACATGACCAGCGGGGTCGGCGACGCAGAGGTGTGGGACGTGCCGGACAGCGGCATCAAGCGTTTCGAGCAGGCCGTCATGGGCGGCGGCGACGTGGCCGAGGTCATCCGGGCCGCACCGCGCCGCACCGCGCCGGGCGAGACGTTCAACTACTCCACCTTCGACGCCCAGATCCTCGGCTGGGTGCTGGAGGCCGCCACCGGCCACAGCCTCGCCTCCTACGCCTCCGAGCGCTTGTGGAGCCACATCGGCGCCGACCGCGACGCCTACTACTGGCTCACCCGGGCCCGCCCCCGCACCGCCATCGGCGGCGGCTCGTTCAACGCCACGGCCCGCGACGTCGCCCGGCTCGGCCTGCTCATGGCCAACGACGGCGTGGTGGCCGGCCGGCAGGTCGTCCCCCGCGACTGGGTGCGGCGCAGCCGCGGCAGCGACCTGCCCCAGCTGGCGGTGGGCGCGCTCGGCCCGAGCGGCTACGACCACTACGGGTACGCCAACCAGTGGTGGACCCTGGGCGAGAGCTCCTTCAACGCCTTCACCGGCCTCGGCGTGCACGGCCAGTACCTCTTCGTCGACCCCACCGCCGACGTCGTGATCGTCAAGTGCAGCGCCTGGCCCACCCAGGACGACGAACACCGCGACCGCGAGACCATCACCGCTCTGCGCCGGGTCGCCGACCACTTCGCCTGACCCGCTCTCCGCTCTCCTTTCCACCATTTCCGCAATTCGGTCCGGGCCCCCGCATGCCCGGATTCACCGTCCTCGAAAGGGATCCGTAGATGAACTCTGCCCGTTTCCATGCCTGGGTCGCCGCTTTCCAGGTGGCTCTGCTGAGCACCGCCATCCTGTTCTTCGCGGGCTCACCGGCCAAGGCAGCAGTGGCACCCGGCACGGTCCTGCTCAACGTTCCCGCGACCCTGCCGGCCGAGCTCTCCGGACTGGCGACCGGGAAACGCATCGCGTACGTCTCCACGTCGATCACCGGGAGCGCGATCACCGCCACCGGGCTGATCATCACCCCGAAGACCAACAAGAAGAACAAGACGGTGGTGTGGGGACACGGCACCACCGGACTGGCCGACAAGTGCGCGCCCTCGGCCAATCAGGCGGTCTTCTGGCCCGAGGCGCGGGCGGCGATCGCCGCGTTGCTGGCCAAGGGCTGGACCGTGGCCGCCCCCGACTATCCGGGACTGGGCACGCCCTCGGCCCACCCGTACCTGGTCGGCCTGAGCGAGGCCCGCTCCATGATCGACAGCGTCAAGGCCGCCCGTAACCTCGACAACAAGCTCACCACGGCGTACGCGGTCGACGGGCACTCCCAGGGCGGGCAGGGCGCGCTCTTCACCGGTCAGCTGGCCCCGAGCTACGACGGCGCGCTGGTCCTCAAGGGGGTGGCGGCCATCGCCCCGGTCTCCAACGCCGACATCTTCGCCCCGCTGGTCCCCGGCACGCCCGGCCAGGGCTACCTGGTGATGGCCCTGTACGGCCTCAGCGCGGTCGACCCCACCTTCAACCCGAACTCGGTGCTGGCAGCCCCGGCCCAGCAGCGGGCCGGCGTCCTGCAGACCGACTGCCTCTACCCGATCCTGGACGCCTACGACGAGCTGACGCCGGAGCAGCTTTTGGTCGGCGGCACGCTGCCGGACCCGGTCATCGCCAAGCTGTCGGCCCACGTCAACCCGGCGCAGACCGCCCCCACCGCACCCGTGCTGCTCGTGCAGGGCACCGACGACGAGGCGGTCCCCTACTTCCTCACCGCCGACGTGCTGGTCGAGCAGCTGCGGGCCTACCACACGGTGACCGTGGACTTCGTCCCGGTCAGCGGGGCCAACCATGACGGCGCGGTCTTCGCGACGACCACCCAGGTCGCCGACTGGATCGCGACGAAGCTCGCCTGAGACGGCGAGCCGGCAAGAGGTGACGGCGTCCCACGCGCCCGCCCCCCGCGTGGGGTGCCGTCACTCCATCCCCGACACAGTGAGGCACGGTCCATGAACTACTCCGTCAGGCCGCCCGCCCGGTCGTTCGCGACCCGGGCCGGCGCGCTCAAGATGCGTCGCTACCTGCACGGCCGGGCGCTGAGCAGCCCACCGGCCTCGCCGCGCGCGGCGGAACTGTGGGTGCACGGCATGTCCGTGACCCAGCTCAAGGCGCTGGCCTGGGGCTGCACCCCGTACCGGGCCCGGGCGGTCTTCGAGCTCGCGCTGCGGGCCCGCAGCGAGGACGCCGCCGTGACCGCGCTCGGCGAGCTGAGCCGGCTGCCCCCGTTGCAGGAGAGCCGCCTGTTCCACCTGGTGACGCTCTCCTGGGCGGCCATCACAGCGCTGCTCGCCGCCGAGACCACACGATCGCGGCGGCTCGCGTACGCGCGCTTCGCCGACCTCGACCCGGGCGACCAGCAGGCCCTGCTGCTGTACCTGAACGCACCGACCATCGAGGAGGCGCACCCGAGGCTGTGACCACGTCAGGCCGGCGCACCGTCCCGCCCCGGGGCACGGTGCAGCAGGCGCACCAGGGCCGTCGCGAGGTCACCGGGGCGCGGGCGCCGGCCGAGCAGCCGGGTGAACGGGCTGTGCCGCAGCACGGTCCCCGGGTGACTGCCGTGCACCTGCCCCGGGCCTTCGATCGCGGCGTCGAGGTTGTCCACGCCGTTGTCCGGGCGGTCGGTGCGCTGCGACGAGACCCCGAAGCGGCGGATCGACAGGATCGCATCGGTCAGCGCGGGCGACAACCGCTGGCCCAGCATCAGCGCCGCCGCGGCGCCACCGACCGGGATCTCGCGCCGGGGATGCCGCGCGGCGTAGACGATGCTGTCGGCCACGACCTCGGGCGCGTACACCGGCGGGGGCGGCTTGACCATGACGCCCAGCTTGCTGCGGGCGTGCTCGAAGAACGGCGTGTCCACCGACGCCGGCAGGATCGTGGTCACCGTGATCGGCTCGCCGTCCTGCGCCAGTTCCGAGCGCAGGCAGTCGTAGAGCGCGCGGACGGCGAACTTGCTGGCCGCGTACGGGGCCTGCAACGGCACGGCCCGCACGCCCTCGGCCGACGAGACGCCGATGATGGTGCCGCTGCCGGCCCGCCGCAACGCCGGCAGCGCGGCGTGCACCCCGTGCACGTGCCCCAGGAAGTTCACCCGCAGCACCCGGTCGAACTCGGCGTCGGTGATGTCCTCGACCCGGCCCCACACCCCGACCGCGGCCACGTTGACCCAGGTGTCGATCCGGCCGTACTGCCGCTCGGCCAGCTCGGCCAGCGCCCGGACCGCCGCCGGATCGGCGACGTCGGTGGGCACGGCGACGGCGCTGCCGCCCGCCTGCCGGATCTGGCCGACCACAGTGTCCAGGGCCTGCGCGCCGCGGGCGGCGCAGACGACCTTGGCGCCGCGGGCCGCGAAGGCCAGCGCGCCGGCCCGGCCGATGCCGCTGGACGCGCCGACGATCACGACGACCTGCTCGGACAGGGACTTGGACATCGCACTACCTCCCGGAGAGTGATCCCTGCGACCTACCCGGTGCGGCCCCCGCTACGCCCGCGGGGCTGTGTCAGCCCTCACCGCCGCGTGGGGATTGGCCGATGCCGGGGCACAGTTGAACCACGGAATGGGAAAGGAGGTGAAGGAGATGCAGGAGTCCGCTGACGACGTCACCCGCGCCGAGGCGCTGTTCGCCTCGGATCTGCAGGCAGCGGACGTCAAGGACACCGCGATCGTCGACCGGACGGTCACGGATCTGCTGCGGCAGGACGGGCCGCGTGGTTGTTCGGCCCGGATGGCGTACGAGTTCGGCGAACACCCCGACCTGGCGGCCGAGCGGATGCGCTGGGCGCGCCGGGTGGTCCGGCAGTCGGTCGGCAGTTCCGGAAACCGCGCATAGTCGCTGTACCCGGGGGAAACCGCGGTCATCCGCTTCGTCGAAAGGATGGCACCGTGCCCGAGGACCAGTACGCCCAGCAGGACCCGCAGGAGCAGTTCAAGGGTCCGGAGCAGCAGGACAGCGAGCAGATCCCACACCCCGGCGTCACCCGGCAGATGGACGACGAGCCCGATCACGGCGAGGACAGCTACCGGGGCAGCGGACGGCTCACCGGCAAGCGCGCGCTCATCACCGGGGGTGACTCCGGGATCGGGCGCGCGGTCGCCATCGCGTTCGCCCGCGAAGGCGCCGACGTGCTCATCGCGTACCTGCCGGACGAGGAGGAGGACGCCCGGGCGACCGCCCAGCTCGTGGAGAAGGCGGGCCGCAAGGCGGTCACCGTGGCGGGCGACATCCGCGACGAGCAGCACTGCACCGCGCTTGTCGAGCAGGCGGTCGGTGAGCTCGGCGGGCTGGACATCCTGGTCAACAACGCGGCGTACCAGATGGCCCAGCCCGGCGGGATCACCGACATCACCACCGAGCAGTTCGACCGGGTGATGAAGACCAACCTGTACGCGATGTTCTGGCTGAGCAAGGCGGCCGTCCCGCACCTGCGGCCGGGCTCCACGATCATCAACACCGCGTCGATCCAGGCGTACCAGTCCACCCCTGAGCTGCTGGACTACGCCACCACCAAGGCCGGCATCGTGGCGTTCACCCGGGCGCTCGCCGCCGGCCTGGCCGAGCAGGGCATCCGGGTCAACGCCGTGGCACCGGGCCCGATCTGGACCCCGCTGATCCCGGCGACCATGCCGAAGGAGAAAGTCGAGTCGTTCGGCGAGGACACCCCGATGGGCCGCGCCGGGCAGCCGGCCGAACTGGCCCCGGCGTACGTCTTCTTCGCCTCGCAGGAGTCCAGCTACATCACCGGTGAGGTGCTGGCGGTGACCGGCGGCAAGCCGCTGAACTGAGTCGCGCGAGGTTGAGGAAGTCGCCGTCTGGGAACGATCACCCAGGACGGACGGCGAAGGGATCGGCATGAGCGGGCTGGGATCACTGCGGCAACTGCTGCAGGAGGCCCATCACGCCCGCCCGCAGGACCTGCCGGAGATGGCGATGCGCGTCGCGCCGCAGGTCGGCGCCACCGCGGTGGTGATCTACGTCGTCGATCACCAGCAGCGCGAGCTGCGGCCGCTGCTGGACGGCTCGACCCCGGCCCGGGAGCCGTTGACCATCGACGGCACCCGGGCCGGGCGGGCGTTCACGAGATCGGTCCCCTGCCCCGCCGACGACGGGGCGGGGCTGTGGGTGCCGATCCTCGACGGGGTCGAGCGCCTCGGCGTGCTGGAGGTCGCCGCCGGCACGCCGCTGGACGACCGGGCGGTCGACGACTGCATGACCCTGGCCTCGCTGCTCGCCGAGCTGCTGATCACCCGCGCCCAGTACAGCGACGAGATCGAGAAGCTACGCCGTCGTAAGCCGATGCAGCTGGCCGCGGAGCTGTTGCGCAGCCAGCTGCCGCCCCTGTCGTTCTCCACCGGGCACGTGATGATCAGCGGCGTGCTGGAGCCCTGCTACGACGTCGGCGGGGACGCCTTCGACTACGCGGTCAACGGCGACATCGCGCATCTGGCCCTGTTCGACGCCACCGGGCACGGGTCGGCCGGCGGCATGCGGTCGGTCATGCTGGCGTCGCTGGCCCTGGCGGCGTACCGCAATGCCCGTCGTCTTGATCTTGACCTGATCGCCACGTACCACCACATCGACGCCGCGATCCGCGACCACGACCGGTCCGGCCTGATCACCGCCGTGCTCGCGGAGCTGGACCAGCGCACCGGCCGGCTGCGAGTGATCTCCGCGGGCCACCCGAGCGGGATGGTGCTGCGCCGCGGCCGGGTGGTCAAGGTGCTGCCCACCCCCACCGCCCTGCCGGTCGTCCTCGGCGATCAGCGGGCGCCGGCGGTCGTCGAGGAGCAGCTGGTCGCGGGCGACATGGTGCTGCTGCACACCGACGGCATCACCGAGGCGCGCTCCCCCGGCGGCGAGGAGTTCGGCCTCGACCGCCTGGTGAGCTTCGCGGGCCGGGCCGTCGCCGAGGACGTACCTCTGCCGGAGACCACCCGCCGGCTGGTCCACGCCATCCTCGAGTACCAGCACGGCACCCTGCAGGACGACGCCACCATCCTGATCGCGCAGTGGCTGAGCCCGGCGCCCGCGCACCCCGACGCCGAGCCGGTCGCGGCGCCGGCCCGCGCGCCGCTCGACCTCCCCGCGCCCTGACCTGTTGTCCGGTACGTCCGGATGCATGGCTGTCCGCCGAACGGGTACGCAACCCGCATGCGAGACAACGACTACCCCACCCCGGTGTCCGACCCCGAGGCCGAGGGCCTGCCCGGCACCGCGGACGACGACTCGACCGCCTACGACGACGTCGAGACCGGTCGGTGGGCCGACGGCCCGGACCCGGCGGCGCTGCCCGCCGACCACCCGATGGCGGTCGACCGGTACGGCACCACCGCGGAGGAACAGCGCGCCGGCGAGTCGCTGGACTACCGCCTCGCCCAGGAGCAGCCGGACATCCAGCCGGAGGAGCCGCTGGAATCCCCCGGCCCGCTGGCCGACGAGGCGATCGACGAGCAGGGCGCGGCCCAGGCCCGCCTGGACGCCGACGTGTACGGCGAGAGCCCCACCTCCGACCCGGACTCCCCGGTCTCCCTCTACGACCACGGTCAGCTCGACGGCACCTCACCGGAACCGGTGGGCCGGCTGGTGGAACCGGACGAGGGCTACGGCTACGACACCGAGCCGGACAACGTGGCGTACGACGCGGGCGCGGCCGGCGGCGGGGCCAGCGCCGAGGAGCTGGCCGTGCACGAGACCGAGGCGCCCGGATACCGCTAGGCCCTAGACCAGGGCCTCCTTGCGGCCGTGCTGGACGTTGAACACCTCGGCCGGCACCCGCAACCGCTCATCACCCAGCAGCCGCCGGACGTCCGCCATGGACGGCCCGGCGGTCGCGGCGGCCAGCTCGTCGAACAGCGCCACGTCGACGGTGTCCGCCGGCTCCGGCATCGCGCCCCACAGATCCCAGGGCAGGACCTCCACGTTGTCCAGCGCCGCCGCGTCCCGCATCAGGTTGGCCGCGATCCACCAGGCCCCGGCCTCGTCGATCACGGTCAGCCCGAAACGGTCCGGATCGGCCTGACCGGCCCGGGTCCGCGTCCAGGCGTCCCCGGCGATCACGAACTGGTCCCGCGGCACATCGGTCAGATCGAAACTGAGCCCGAGATGCTTGCGCTGCACCTCGTCGATCTGCGCGTCGAGCAGCTTCCACCGGCCGCCGTCGAGATACTCGGCCACCCAGTGGTCCTCGAACCAGCCGGGCTTGAAATAAGCTCCGAAGCCGCACCGCGCGCGGGCCGGCACACCCCGCGCCCGGAACAGGGCGACAGCCATGACCGAGAACCCCCGGCAGTTCGTGGCGATCCGCTGCTCCGGCGCGCGCGGCACGTCCAGCGGCCGGTCGTCGCGCGCGGTGACCGCGTCGAGGACCTGCTCGACCCGCCGCAGGTTGACCCGGTCACGGTCCGGCTCGGCCAGCGTCACACCGTACGCGTCGGCCCAGAACTCGTGGATCAGCAGGCCCTGCACGACCCGGGCGATCCCTCCTGCGTCCGCCGGCAGCCCGTCGAGCAGGCTCGCGTACTTGCCGGCAGCCGTCATGACGCCCGGCTCCACCCATTCGGTGACCATCACCGTCTCCTCCCGTGTCGCGATCACCCCACCGAACCGTCCGCCCCTGGGGCCGGGTCAAGCATTCTTGTCGTACCACCGTGGTCGGATGTTCCCGTGCGCCACCGACGACACGACAACGGCCGGACGACCGAGTTCCGGCTCCTCGACGTCCCCGGCGAGCTGGTGCCGGCCGTCCGCAAGGCGGCCTTCACCGCCGCTGACGGTCATTGGAGCAGGAGTTTCCCCACCGAGACGGCCCACCTCGACGAGGCCTGGGCCAACTTCCAGCGGCTGATCGAGCCGGCTCTGCGCCAGATCGCCGGACTCGACCCGGTCCCCTGGCCGCGCGCCGTCACCGAGGTCTGCCACCGGCTCGACGGCGCCGGGGTGGACTGGTGGCTGACCGGCAGCGCGGCCCTGGCCGTCCGCGGCCTGCCGATCACGCCGGTCGACCTCGACCTGGTCGTGGCCGACGCGGACGCCCAGCGGGTCGGTGACCTGCTGCTGGACGGGCTGATCGAGCCGGTCGCCCGGGTCGACTGGTTCTGCCGGTGGTTCGGGCGGGCGATGCTCGGGGCGCGGGTGGAGTGGGTCGCAGGGGTCGGGCCGGGCGCCGATCAGCCCGAGATCACCGACTTCGGGCCGGTGGCGGCCGGGCGGCTGGAGGTCGTGCGCTGGGAGGGGCACGAGATCCGGGTGCCGCCGCTGGAGCTGCAGCGTGCGGTGAGTGCCCGGCGAGGGCTGGTGGAGCGCGTGCACCTCATCGACAGATGACCGCGAACGACACGACCGTGACGAAGGCCGTGAAAATCGACCCGAGGACGGCCACGCAGGCCCGGACGGCACCTTCGAGCCGGGAGTGTCCCTGCCAGGTCTCAGCCAGACACTGCTCGGCGATGACGCAGCTGACCCAGAGCAGGGTCAGCAGAGGGAAGAGGAGGTCCCAGATGGGACTCGGGAAGGCGCTGGCGTTGCCGTTGCCGCCGTGGTTCGGGCAGTCCCGCTGCGTGGTGACCGGATCGAGGACGACGAGCAGCACGGCCAGGAGCAGCCCGCCGACGACGAGGGCCCACAGTCCGGCCAGCGGCCTCGATCGAACCCGGGGATGATCCATCCGCGGCATGGTACGAACGGGCCGCCAGGCTTGGCCGGCGTGCTTCCCCGCGGTCCTGCTTCCGCGGGGCCCTGCTGACCAGCGCCTTGCTTCGCCGCGGCCCTGGCGGCCTCTCGGCCTTTGCTTAGCCCGCGGCCCCGACCACCCAGCGGCCTCCGCAACCTGCGGCCTGCCCATCCCGCGGCCTCGCCCACCCTGCAGCACCACCCACCCTGCGGCCTCCGCACCCTGCGGCACCGCACCCCGCGGCGTCCGCAGCCCGCGGCCACGCCGACTCCCCGGCCTCCGCCTCTCACAGCACCGCCTTACCCCGCGGCGTCCTTAGCTTGCGGCCCCACCGACTCCCCGGCCCTCCCCACCCCCACAGCACCACCCACCCCGCGGCGTCCCCAGCCCGCGGCCTCCGCACCCCACAGCACCGCCCACCCCACAGCTCCGCCCATCCCGCGGCCTCCCACCTGCAGCACGGCCCACCCCCGGCCTCCCACCCCACGGCCCCACCCCCGGCCTCCCACCCCACGGCCCCGCCCCCGCCTCCCACCCCGCGGCCCGGCCAACCTCGCAGCCTCCCCACCCCGCAGCCTCCCCACCCCGCAGCCCCCGCACCCCGCCGACCCCGGTGCCCCCTGCCGGTTCGGTGGGCGTGGGAGGATGTCCGACATGGTCGATGCGACGTCGCTGGACGAGATCAGGGCGGCGATCGACGCCGTGGATGCCGACCTGGTGCGGCTGCTGGCCCGTCGCGAGAGCCTGGTGCGGCAGGCCGCCCCCCTCAAGCGGGATGCGCGCGCCGTGCAGGCGCCCGGGCGGGTCGAGCAGGTCGTCGCCCGGGCCCGGGCGCAGGCCACGGCCGCCGGCGGGGATCCGGACGTCGTGGAGCGGATCTACCGGGCGATGATTCAGGCCTTCATCGACATGGAGCTCACCGAGCACCACCGGGTCACGGCCCGCCCGTCGGACAAGGGAGTGATCGAGTGACGAAGTCCGTGGGGTCTTTCGGTGCGCGGGAGCGGTGGGTGCTGCTCGTCGCGAGCGCCTGGCTGGTCAGCGGGCTGCAGCTCGACGCGTACGCGCATGCGACGACGCCCGAGCTGGAGACGTTCTGGACGCCGTGGCACGGGGTGCTCTACTCCGGCATCGCCGTCTCCGGGCTGACGCTGGTGTGGCTCATGCGGCCGCGGCTGCCGGTGATCCCGACGTACAGCACGGTCCTGGCCCTGCCCAACGCCCTGCGGATCCCGCTCGCCGGCATGGCGTTGCTGCTGGTCGGCGGCGGGGTCGACACGCTCTGGCACAACGTCTTCGGCATCGAGCAAGGCCTGGAGATCTTCGTCAGCCCCAGCCACGAGTTCATCATCCTGGGCATGGCCCTGGTCGCCGCCGGACCGGCCCTGATGCTCGCCGGCCGGCCGGGCCGCGGCCTGTCGGTGGCGGACGGCACCCTGGCCACGATCTCGGCCCTGCTGTCGGTGCTGCCCCTGCACATCTACTCGCTGCACGCGTCCGCGCTGGGCACCATGTACTTCGGCGAGCCCGGCGACGGCCGGGTCCGGATCTTCTCGTTCGACGCGCAGGTGATGCACGGGTACCTGTTCAGCACGGTGCTGCTGTTCCTGCCGATCCTGATCATGGGCCGGCGCTGGCGGCTGCCGATCGGCGTGCCGACTCTGCTGGTGGCGGTGCCGGCGGTGCTGATGCACCTGATGTTCTCGACCGACGCCGGCTGGTGGCTGGCCTTGACGGTCTCCGGCGCGGCGGCCGGGGCCGAGCTGGTGCTGCGGCTGGCCGGTCGGCTGGTGCGGTGGTCGGCGGACGCCCGCTGGTTCGCGGCCGGCCTGGTGGCGCCGCTGATCGTGTGGGGCGCGGTGCTCGTGGCCGCCGCGCAGACGGTCGGCGTCGGATGGAACGTGCACATGGTCAGCGGTCTGCTGACGCTGGTGGCGATCACGGGTGGGCTGACCGCGCTGGTCGCCCGCCGGGTGCAGCCGGCTCCCGGGCCGGCCGCGCCCCTGACCGGCTCACCGGCCGGAACGCCGGCCGCGGAAACGGCCGGAACGCCAACCGGGACACCGACCCCCACGCCGGCCGCAGCATCCGCCGCCACGATTTCTCCTGCGGCACCTGAAGCCGCGGCACCCGAAGCGGCGGCACCCGAAGCGGCGGCACCCGAAGCGGCGGCACCCGAAGCGGCGGCGCCCGAAGCGGCGGCACGTGAAGCGGCAGCGCCCGGATCGACCGCTGCGGGGGCCGATAAGCAGGCTGGCTCCGCCGCCGCCGCGGCCGACGACGATTCCCGGACCGGTGTGCCGGCGTCGTGAGGCTGCTGCGCCATCTCGGCTTCCTGCTCCTGGTCTCGAGTGGACTGCTGCTGACCGCGGCCTCGCCGGCCGCCGCCCATGCCGGAGGCCTCACCGCCACCGACGCCCGCAGCCGGGTGGTCGCCGTGACACCGGCCCGGCCCGGCTTGGTGATCACCGCGATCGAGGACGGCGCCCGGCTGCGGCTGCGCAACGGCACGGCGACCCCGGTCACCGTGCCCAGTGGTGGCGGCCGGGCGACGCCGGCGGTTGTCGCGCCCGGACAGGAGCTGACCTGGATCGACACCAGGAGCACCCCCGAGGGGCGCAAGGTCCGCGCGGGAAGCACGCAAGCCTGGTCCCTGGTCCTGGACGCCGGCGGTACGCCCGTGACAGTCACCGGGGAGTTCATCGGTGAACAGCCCCCGACGCCCGCGCCGTGGTGGGCGGCTGTGCTGGTGACGGCTGTGGCCGTACCCCTGGTGTCGCGTCGCCTGCGCCGCCCCGACCTGGCGCTGGCCGCGGCCGGTCTCGCCGCCATGGCCGCGTCCGTGGTGCATGTCGCCGGTTCCACCATGGCCGTCGAGTCGGCGCCGCTGCTGGGCACCTTCCTCAGCGCCTGCGGGATCAACCTGCTGAACTGGCCCTTGATCGTGGGCGGAGCGGTGGCGGTGCTGCGGGGCCGGCCCGCCGGGGTGCTCGCGATCTGTGCCGGTGCGGCGCTGACCGCGGTCTTCGTGCTGCCCGACGTGACCTCGCTGCACCGGGCGGTGCTGCCGTTCGCGGGCCCGGCCGTCGTCGAGCGCCTGCTGGTGGTGGTGACGCTGGGGGCCGGGGTGGGCGTGGCGGTGGCGGGCGCCTCGGCGCTGCGTACCCTCGCCCAGCGGTCGCCCGCCGGGGAGCGCGCGTGAAACGCCTGCTTGTCGTCGTGCTGCTCGCCGGCTGCAGCAGCCCTGCCGCCCAGCCGGCCACCACCGGTTGTGCCTCCGCCGCGCCGGACAGCGTCGTGGTGACCGCGGCGGTCAGGCAAGGCCGGGCCGAGCCGGCGCCGCACCGGGTCAAGGTGCCGCGGGGCAGCTCGGTGCTGCTGCGGGTGGAGGCCGACGCGGACGCGGAGGTGCACGTCCACGGGTACGACCTGGAGACCGAGGCGAAGCCGGCAAGCCCGGGCTGCGTGAGTTTCGTGGCCGACCGCAGCGGCCTGTTCGACGTCGAGGCGCACCCCGAGACGCTGCTGGTGCAGCTCGAGGTGCGGTGACGGTCCTCGCCCACGGGGTCGGCCGATCGCAGGACCTGCCCCTGCCGCTCGACCTGGTCCTGCAGGCGGGCGCGGCCACGGTGGTGGTCTCGTTCCTCGTCGTGGCGGTCTGGTGGAAACGCCCGCGCCTGCGCCTCGCCCATGGATCCGAGCGACCGGTCCGGGAGAGCCGACTGCGGTGGCTCGTGCTGGCGGTGGCGCTGTACATCGTCGGCAACGCGCTTCTCGGGCCGCGCGGGCCGGAGAATCCGGCCGGGCATGCGCTGTTCGTGTGGCTGTGGGTGGGGCTGGTGCCGGTCAGCGTCGTCTTCGGACCGGTCTGGCGGCCGGTCAACCCGTTGCGCACGCTGTTCCGGTTGTTGCGGCTGCCGGCCACCGGCCTGCGGCCGCTCGCCCCGGGACCGGCGAGCCGATGGCCCGCCGCGGTCGCCCTGCTGGCGTTCGTCTGGCTCGAACTGGTCGCGCCGCACCGCGGCCAGCCGGTCGTGGTGGGCGGCTGGCTGCTGGGGTACGGGCTGGTGCAGCTGGCCTGCGCGGCGGTGCGCGGGGAGGAGTGGTTCGCGCGGGGCGACTGCTTCGAGGTCTACTCGGAGCTGGCCGGCCGGCTGAGCCCGTTGCGCCACCGCAACCCGCTGGCCGGCGTGGCCCGCACCGTGCCGGGCCCCGGCCTGGCCGCGTTCCTCGCGGTGTGGTGGGGCTCGACGATCTTCGACAGCGCGTCGGGCTCGCCGGTCTGGGCGGCCTTCCTGCAGCGGGCGGGCCACCCGATCCTGTACGGCAGTGCCGGGCTGATCCTGCTGTGCGCGATCGTGCTGGTGAGTGTCCGCGTGTTGTCCGGGCGGCTGGACGTGACCGCCTCCCTGATCCCGATCGCGGTCGGCTACACGCTGGCCCACTACCTGTCGCTGCTGCTGGTCGAAGCTCCCCGAGGGGTGCTGCTGGCGGTGCAGCAGTGGGGTGTGGCCGGAGGCGTGGAGTGGAACGTGGCTCCGGCACCGGGCGTGATCGCCGCGGCGCAGATCACCCTGATCCTGGCCGGCCACGTGCTGGGCGTGGTCGTGGCCCACGACATGGCGCTGACCGCGGCCCCGGAACGCCCGCCGCTGGCCACGCTGGCCGACGAACTGCCGGTGGTGCTGCTGATGATCGGCTACACGTGGGCGGGGTTGTTTCTGCTCTTCGTCCGCTGAGCCGGGCTCAGCACATCAGGCGGTCAGGGCTCACCCGGTCGGACCCGGGCGGCGGCGGAGGTCGGCGTGGGCCGCGCGCAGACCGTCGACCCGCTTGTCGGTGCCCGGCGGGCTCAGCCGGTCGAGCTCCTGCCACGCGTCCTCCAGCGCCTGCTCCAGCCCGCCATGCTGCCGCCGGAACTCCGCACGCAGCTTGTCGATCCGCCTGATCCAGCCGGCGGCGGCGGGGTTGGGCCGGTCAGTGTCAGGAAGGGCGGCGGGACAGGTCGCTCCCATCGGCACGATCGCCGCCAGCGGGCGGCCGTCCTCGGTCACGACGGTGGTCTGGTTGGTCAGGCCGGCGAGCCGGGCGAGCTGCACGAAACGCGTGCGAGCCTCCACCAGCGACAACTCCAGGCGTGGATGCGGCAACGGGGTGGCGGGTTCAGCCATACCCCGATGATGCCGTCACCCTCTGACATTTTTCCGGGCGAAGCGGGGGCCCGGCCGGCAAGCCGGGCCCCACTCGGGTCAGACCCGGGAAAACGAGTCAGACCCGGGACAGCGAATCAGACCCGGGACAGCGCCCGGTCGCTCACCACGCACTGCATGCCGAACTGCCGGGCCCGCCGCATCGCGAAGTCGGTCAGACCCGGGGAGTCCGCGTAGTCCAGCGCGTACAGGTCCACCTCCAGCTGGAGCAGCTGCTCGGCGATCTGGGCGTGGAACTCCAGCACGTCCGCCGGCCACGGCGCGTAGCCCTCGTCCGTCCAGCGGGCCGAGAACGACTCGAAGACCACCCCGTCCACCAGTTCCGCGAGTCCCGGCAGCATGCCGAACCCCCGGTTGGCCAGCAGATAGCCCGGCTCGGCCTCGGTACGGATCGCCGCGACCAGCGTCAGCAGGTGCGGGACGTCCTCCGGGTAGGTCAGTTCCACGTTCAATGTGTCCATGAACAGTCCCGCGAAGCCGGCGGCCATCGCGTCCTTGGCCTGACCGACCACGTGTTCCACCCACAGCGGGTGGCCCACCTCGACGAACGCGCCACCCCAGTCGGGGTTGCGTTCCTGGCGCTGCCACGGCGCCGGCGGCCCCTGGTCCTCCGACAGGGACAGATAACCCAGCGTCTGCACGCCCTTGTCGGCCAGCTGGGCCAGCTCCGGCGGGGTGTAGAACTCCGGCTGGAGCACCACCCGCGGGTACGTGGCCAGCTCGTCGAGGTGCTTGTCGCCGTAGTAGAAGCAGATCGGTGGTCTCTCCGTCATGACGGCCATCCGTTCTCGCGGTACCAGGTGTAGGTGCTCCGGACGCCTTCCTCCAGCGGCACCGCCGGTTCGTAGCCGGTCAGCTCGCGCAGCCGGGTCAGGTCCGGGCAGCGGCGCGGCACCGAGCCCGCGGGGGCGGCCAGTGGCTCGATCGCCGGGCTCACCCCGGCCAGCCGCAGCACCAGTTTGGCCAGGTCGCCGATGTTGGTCTCGTCGCGGTCGTTGCCGATGTGCACGATCTGCCCGGCCGCCGCCGGGGCCGCCATCAGCCGCAGCATCGCCTCGACCGCGTCGTCGACGTGGCAGAAGGCGCGGAACTGGTCGGCGCCCGGCACCTTGAACGGGTCGTCGCCGCGCATCGCCCGCAGCGACATCTCCGGGATCACGTGGTCGGCGCCCATCCGCGGGCCGTACACGTTGTGGAAGCGGCCGACCACCGCGTCGAAGCCCTTGGCCCGGGCGGTGTGCAGGAACGCCGCCTCGCCGAGCAGCTTGCTGACCGCGTACGCGAAGCGGGGTGCCGTGATGTCGGAGATCATCACCGGGATGTCCTCCGGGGTCGGCACCGCGACGACGCCGGCGTCGACCCCACCGGCGTAGACCTCGCTGGTGGAGGCGAAGAAGACCCGCTCCCCCGGCGCCACCCAGTCCAGCAGGTGCATCGCCGACAGCGTGTTGACGCGGACCACGCGGGCCGGGTCGGCCTCCACGTTGCGGACGCCGACGACGGCCGCGAGCAGGTAGATCTGGTCCCAGCCGTGCGGCAGCCCGGCGAAGGTGACCGGATCGGTCAGATCACCGGAGATCACGTGTACGGCGGGAGCAGCGCGCAACTCGTTCAGGTCCCGGTCCTCCCGGCCGCGGGAGAAGTCGTCCACGATGGTGACCTCGTGGCCCTCGGCGACGAGCCGGCGCGCGAGGTGCAGGCCGATGAAGCCCGCCCCGCCGAGCAGCAGAGCCCTCATGCGGTCACCGCCGAGGAAGCCGGAGCCGCCGAGACGGCGGTGACCGCCGAGTTGAGGCGCGGCAGGTAGCCCAGGCCGGCGTAGCGGATGCCGGCCGCGGTGACCGCGTCGGCGTCCAGGACCCGCCACGAGTCGTAGATGAAGGCCGGCCGGGCCTCGCCGAGGATGTCCGGGATCCGGATCGCCCGGTAGTCCGGGTGGTCGTTGATGACCAGCACCGCGTCCGCGTCGGCGAACGCCTTGTCCAGGCTCACCGGCTCGCCGCCGTACTGGCGGATGACGTCGTCGGTGACCATCGGGTCGTGGCCGGTGACGGTGATCCCGGCGGCGGAGAAGGCCGGCATCATCGCCGCGATCGGGGTGCCGCGCATGTCGTCGGTGGGCGGCCAGCCCTTGTACGCCCAGCCGAGCACCGCCAGCCGCGCCCCCCGGGTCTCGCCGCGGGTCTCCTGCAGCATCCGCACGACGGTCTCGGCCACGTGCACCGGCATGAACTCGTTGAGCTCGCGGGCCCGTCCCACCAGGAACGGCTCCCGGCCGCCGGCACTGTCGATCATGATGTACGGGTCCTTGGAGAGGCACCCGCCGCCGACGTACCCGGGCTTGGACAGGTCCGGCCGCGGGTAGTCCGCGTTGGCCGCCCGGATGACCTCCAGCGGATCCAGCCCGTGCCGCTCGGCGATCAGCGCGATCTCGTTGCCGAACGAGTAGATCAGGTCGGTGTGGCAGTTGTTGGACAGCTTGACCAGCTCGGCGGTCTCCAGGTCGGAGACCTCCACGATGGTCCGGGCCAGGCCGCTGAAGAACTCGACGCCGGCCCGCAGGCTGGCCTCGTCGAGCCCGCCGATGACCTGGGGCAGCTCGACGAGCTCGCGCAGCGCCTGGCCCTGGATGGTGCGTTCCGGGGCCATCACCAGCTTGACGTCGTCACCCCACGCCGCGCGCAGCTCGGGCAGGACCACCCGGCGGCTGGTGCCGACCGGCACGGTGCTGCGGACCACGACCAGCGTGCCCGGGGCGCACCGGGCGGCGACGCTGCGGGCGGCGGCGGCCAGGTTGGCCAGGTTGGGCCGGCGGGTGGTGTCGTCGACCGGCGTCGACACGCTGATCACGGCCACCTCGACGGTGTCCGGCGGCAGTTCGGTGCCGACCTGGATGCGGGTGTTGATGTGCTCGGCGAACACCTCCTCGACGCCGGGCTCGAAGATGTGCGACCGGCCGTGCGACAGCGTCTCCAGCACGCCGGGCGACACGTCCGAGCCGTGCACGACGAAGCCCTTGTCCGCCAGGGCGGCGGTGAGGGTCAGCCCGACGTAGCCGAGGCCGACGACGCCGATGGTTGTGGGCGGCATGTGCCATTCCTTCCGATGCAGGTTCAGGAGCAGGGTGGGGTGAGCCGGTCGAGTTCGAGCACGGTGACCGTGCCGGCGAAACGTTCGGTGCGGTACCGGCCGCACGCCGAGCGGATGTCGGCGGGCCGGGTGGCGTAGTCGACGCTGAGCACGAACTTGCCCGCGTCGCGCAGCGCCCGGGTGTCGGCGAGGTTCTCCGCGCACCAGTCCTGCGTGCACGGCTCGTCGGTGGCCAGGAAGAACAGCTCCTCCATCGCGATGCCGTCGATCGCCGCCGTGTAGCCGGGGTGGCGGCGCAGCTCGGGCGAGTTCTGCGGGACGATCAGGAAACCCGGCTGCCGGGCTTTGGCGTACGCGCTGATCCGCGCGATGAGCGCGGCCATCTCGCGGCCCAGCGCCGCCCGGTCGCGGCCCTGGGCGTAGCCGGGGCCGATCTGCTCGTAGGCCAGCGGGGTGTCGAGGTAGACCCCGTCGAAGCCGGCCCGCAGGGCCTGGTCGACCCGGCCCCGGACGACCCGGGCCCACCAGCGTTCGTCCCAGTAGCGGACGAAGTACTCGCCCGGCCAGTCCGTCCACTCGTTGGCGATCAGGTCGGCGGCGTCGCGGCGCAGCGCCGGATACTCCGGCCGGAAGTCCTCGATGCTGCCGATCTCGAAGTAGGCGAGCACCCGCTTGCCGGTCCGCTTGACGGTGCGGATCTCGTCGGCCCGGAAGTAGTCGGCGTGCGCGTCGCGGGCCAGGTCGACCACGGCGAGCTGGTAGGGCCCGGCGGCGATGCGGTCGAGCCGTCCCCCGGCGTACCCCTGCAGCTGGTAGGCCCAGCTGGAGATCCGTCCCGGCCCGGACTTCGACGGCAGCGGCAGGGGCGCGACGGAGGCCGCGGGAGCGGAGGCCGGCGGCGAGGAACTCGGCGGCGAGGAGGCCGCGGGCGTCGGGGAGCCGGCCGCTGTCGGTGCACGGTCTGTCCCGGTACGGGTCACCAGGATGCCGCTGACCACCAGCGCCGCCACCACGAGCACGGCCGCGAGCACGAACCCGCGCCGCCGGCGGGTCATCCGGCCTCACCGGCCGCCCAGATGTCCTTGATCGAGGTGGCCAGGTCGCGGGCCGGCACCCAGCCCAGCTCCTCGCGGGCCCGGCGCACGTCCGCCTGGATCCAGTCCACCGCGGCCGACCGCTCCGGACCGGCGCCCTGCTCGCGGATCTCGCCCCGGTAGCCGGCCGTCTCGGCCAGCAGCTGCACGGCGTCCCGGGAGCGGACGGCGCGGCCGCTGCCCACGTTGAAGACCCGGTGCCGCAGCTGCGGCGGGCGCAGCACGGCCAGGACCATCGCCGCGAGGTCGCGGACGTCGACGAAGTCCCGGTACGCCGACAGCGGCCCCATGGTGATCTCCCCGGCCCCGGTGGCCAGCGCCGCGCGGATCCGATCGGCGGCGCGACCGAGCATGTTCTCCGCCGACATCCCGGGGCCGATCGGGTTGAACACGCGCAGCGACACCGCGTCGACCAGACCGCCTTCCCCGGCGAGCTGGAACAGCCGGGTTCCGGCGAGGTGGCTGACGCCGTACGCGGCCACCGGCTGCAGCGGGTCGTCCTCGGTGACGGCGTGCCCGTGCGCGACCACGCCGTACTCCCCGGCGGAGCCGAGCCGGACCAGCCGCACGCCGGGCCGGGCCGCGGCGACCGCTTCCAGCAGCTTGGTCGCGACCAGGGTGTTGCCCCGGATGAGCTCGGAGTCGGTGCCGCCGAGGCGGCCCACGCAGCTGACGATCGCGGTGGGCGCGGCGTCGAGGACGACCCGGACCAGGCCGCGGTGGTCGCCGTCGATCAGGTCGTGGTCCCGGCGGCCGGGGCAGATGACCGCGCTGATCTCCGGATCGGCCTCCAGCGCGGCGCGCACGTGCCCGCCGATGAAACCGGAGGCCCCGAACAGGACGACCCGCTGACTCATACGGGTTCCTTGGAGCGCGGGAGCAGGATCGGCAGCAGGGTGTCGCAGGTGCGGTTGGCCTCGTCGTAGTCCTCGGGCCGGCCGATGTCGAGCCAGAAGCCGTCGAAGGCGTAGGTGGCCGGGTGGTCACCGCGGTCCAGCAGGTCGAGCACCAGCTGGTCGAAGCCGAACGGCAGACCCGGAGGGTACGGCGTGAGCGCCTTGCGGGACATGCCGTAGACCCCCATGCTCACCGGATAACTGAGCACCGGCTTCTCCCGGAAGCCGACGATGCGGCCCTCCTCCACGTCCAGCACCCCGAAGTCGATCTTGTGGGTCTGCGCGGCGGTGGCCACCGTCAGCGAGCTGCCGCCGAGCATGTGCTCGGTGAGCAGCGCGGCGTAGTCGAGGTCGGTCAGGATGTCGCCGTTCATCACCAGGAAGTGCTCGGGCAGCGTGTGCTTGATGCCGAACAGCGGGCCGATGGTGGACAGCGGCACGTTCTCCTCGACGTAGTCGATGCGCAGCCCCCAGCGCGCCCCGTCCCCGACGAACGCCCTGATCAGCGGGCCGAGATGGTTGATCGCCAGCGTCACTGACGTGAAGCCGAACGACGCGAGCTGATCCAGCACGATCTGCAGGATCGAATGGTTGTCACCGATCGGCATCAGCGGCTTGGGCAACGCCGTCGTGTACGGCCGCAGCCGGACGCCTTTGCCGCCGGCAAGGATCACTGCGTGCATCGCTGACCTGCCTTCCCCACGTGTCGGAACTACCGGTAGTGCCGGGCCTGGCCGAGGATCGGGGCCAGGCCGAGCACGAAGAGCGCCTGGAGCAGCAGCACGCTGCCCAGGTAGAGCGAGGTGTCCACCAGCGCGGAGCCGGGGCGGTCCAGCAGCGGCGCGGCACCGAGCAGCGCGCCCAGGCCGACGTGGACGGTGATCGCGGCGAGCATCGAGGCGCACAGCCAGCCGAAGCGCTCGCGCCCCGCAAGCAGGAAGGCCAGCAGGTACGCGCCGCCGAGCGCGACGTGGGCCGCCGTCATGACGACCCCCGCGCCGGACAACAGGCCGGTCCGGAACAGCACTGCCACCATCGCCGCCGCCGGGAGCGCGGGCGCCAGCAGGCAGATCGCGACCTCCCGGGCCAGCAGCAACCACACGCCGCGGACGAACTCCCGGGGTCGCTCGACCCGCCGCACGAGGGCGACCGCCTGCGGCCGGAACCGTTCCGCCCGCCACTCGACCACGCCCATGGTCAGGATCAGCGGCGCGGCGGCGATGGCGATGTCGAGCCGGCCCAGCAGATAGGGCGCCTCGGCGTGCAGCAGCAGCGCCGCTGAGCACAGCCCGTACGCGCTCACCCCGATCAGAGCCGGCACCTCCGGTCGTAGCGCGACCCGCAGCGAGGGCTCCCGGACGGCTGCCACGTGGCCGTGGTGGACCGCGAGCAGCACCGCGATCGAGAAGGCGGCGAGCACGCACCCCGCCGCCACCCCGGCCGACCAGGCCGTGAGCCCGGACCCGAGGACCAGGTAGGCCGAGCCGGCCAGGAAGGCCGGCGTCATGGCCAGGGCCAGCCACCGTTCGCGGCGGTAGAAGACCAGGACGGTGCTGGTGAGCTGGTACGCCACCAGGCAGGTGATCATGACGACCAGGGCCGGCCCGCCGCCGGTGAGCCGGACCAGCGCGGCGCCGGCCAGGGCGCCGGCAACCGGCGCCCCCGCGGCGGCGACGGTGAGGATCCGGGCGGCGGAACGGGGCCGGCCGAGACCGAGCATCCGGTACGCCCCGTGCGCGGCGGCACCGGCCCACACCCAGCCCAGCGTGCTGGCCAGGACCAGGCCCAGCACCAGCGAGCGCCGCCCGACGATCGCCAGCACCGCCGGGAACGCGGTGCTCGGCAGCACGTACAGCGGCCCATGGGCGATCAGGCGCAGGCTCTCCCGCCAGGCTCCGGGGTCGCGGGCGGTCGCTTCGCGGGGCTTGGGCAGCTGCGGGCCGAGCCGGCGGAACACCTCGGTGGCCAGGGCGAAGACGTCGTGGTAGCCGTACTCGACGCGGGCGCTACGGTCGGTCAGCCCGTCGGCTTCGAGCGCGGCGGCCACGTGCAGCGAGTCGACCGCCTGACCGAGCTGGGGGCGTACCCGTTCCACCAGGTCGTCCAGCGGATCCGTGGAGATCTTGGGCAGCAGCACGGTGTGCTCGCCCGGCCCGGCCGCGCGGTTCTTCGCGGCGGCCGCCATGATCGAGCCGAGCCGCTGCCGGTTCGGATCGAGCTCGCTGTCCAGGCTCACCGGGATTCACCGTCCAGCTGCAGCTGCTGCTCGGCGGCGCGCTGCGCCGGGACGGCCACCCGGCCCTGGGCCTGGCCGCGCAGGTGCCGCGGCGGCGGGGACGCCTTGAGCGGGGTGGCCAGCCCTTCGTAGACGTTGCGGTACATCTCCAGCGAGCGTCGCAGGGTGAAGTGCTCGAGCACCCGGGCGCGGGCCATGATGCCGAGCCGGCGGCGCATCTCGTTGTCGCGCAACAGCTTGACGCACGCCTCGGCCACGGCCGCGTAGTCGCGGGGCGGAACGACGAAGCCGGTGTCCCCCACCGCTTCCGCGACCCCGCCGACGTTGGTGCACACGGTCGGGCGCCCGCACGCCATGGCCTCCACCACCGTGTACGGGAAGCCCTCGGAGATGCTGGTCAGCGCGACGATGCTGCCCGCGTGGTACGCGTCCACGGCGTTGCCGACCCGGCCCTCCAGCACCGCGGCGCCGGTGAGGCCGAGCTCCTCGATGAGCCGCTCGCAGCTCTCGTGATAGATCCGGTTGACCGCCGGGGTGCCGCCGAAGATGCGCAGCCGCGCCTCCGGGATCTCGGCGCGGACCAGCGCGAACGCCCGGATCAGCGTGTGCAGGTCCTTGAGCGGGTCGACCCGGCCCATGTACGAGATGGTGGGCAGCTCGGGCTCGCTGGTGGCGGCCGGGAACTCCTCGGGCTCGACGCCGTTGTACATGGTCCACATGCGTTCCGGGTCGGCGCCGTTGTGCAGCTGCCAGCGCCGGTTGTACATGGAGTGGGGGGCGAGCACGTCGGTGATCAGGTACGCGGCCCCGGCCAGCTGCCGGAAGAAGCTCAGCACCAGCACCCGCACCGGGTGCGACGCGTCGTCGTGCAGGTGGGCGATGTAGCGCTCGCGCAGGTAGATGCCGTGCTCGGACATGACCAGCGGGGTGCCGTGCTTCCACTTGGCGGTCATGCCGACGAGCGTGGCCAGCCCGTTCATCGAGGAGTGCACGATGTCGGCCTGGACCGGGGTGGCGCTCAGCGGGCGCAGCATGTGCTCGATGAGCCAGGCCGCCTCGACGGCGTCGGCCACCGTGGGCGCCGGCCCGATCTCGTCGACGCGCAGATCACGCCAGGCGTCGAGCATCATCGTCAGAGCCTGGTTGGACAGCAGCGCCCCGCTCAGGTCGCCGCCGTCGCTGGCGTACTCGAACATGCCGCGCAGAGCGAGCAGGAACATGCTGCGGCTGACGGCGCTCTGCTCGGAACGGGTGGCTTCCAGCGGGGTGACGAGCGCCCGCAGGAACACCTCGTACGACTCGGTGAAGGTGGCGCCGGGCCGGCGGCCCCGGCCCCGCCGGGAGCGGCGGCCGGGCGGCCGCGCACCCCACAGCGGGATCGAGTGGACCTGGCCGAGGTTGGTGGGGGCCGGGAAGACCGACTGCTCGGCGCCGTCGACGGTGAGCGCGACGACATCCCAGCGGTAGTCGGGCATGCCCTTGATGAGCTGCTCGCACCAGACGCTGACGCCGCCCATCGCGTACGGGTAGGTGCCCTCCGACACCAGCGCGATCTTCACCGGCCCTCCTCTACCAGGTCCTGCTCGTCACAGGTGCGGGACCGCGGTGACCGTGACGGCGGTGTTCGCCGCGAGGGCGAGCGTCGTCGTCACATCGGTGCCGTACGTGCTGGCTCCGGTGCCCTGGGCGCCGCTGATCTGCACGGTGCCGGCGGCCGGCGAGGTGACCGTGATGCTGCCGGTGGACCGGTCGTAGACGGGGTCCACGCCGGCGCCGAGCTGCGCGAAGTGCGCGGTCCGGGTCGAGGTGTACGCCGCCAGCGTCGGCCAGTCCTGGTTGAGCAGCGGTACGGAGTAGAACCCCTCGTACTTGGTCATCACGGCGTCGATCCAGTCCGTGAGCAGCGTCTTGCCGGCGCCGTAGTCCCGGACGTTGCCGATGTGGAAGGTGTGCGAGTAGATGGCGCCCGACGACACGTGCCCGAGGGCCACGCCGGCCTCGTAGTCGATGATCTGCTCGTAGGTCAGGTTCTGCGGCCAGTACGGGAAGCGGCCGTTCGGGCCGTAGAAGGAGTTGTAGAACGCGGTCTCCTCCTGCGGCGTGGTGACGAAGTAGGCGACGTTCGTCGGCCAGTCCGGCACCACCGAGATGCTCGGCTCCATCGGGTGCACCTTGGCGGCGTTGAGGTTGGCCGGCACGTGGCTGGCGAACGACATGTTGCCGTGCAGGTACTTGATGTTCAGGTCCTTGGCCGCGCGCAGCAGCTCCGGGTTGGAACCGGTGAGGCCGTGGTCGACCGGCGGGCTGGTGTCGTCGTTCGGGTTGGGGTTGTAGACACCCAGGCCCGAATACTCCGGCGTCTTGAGCACGCTGTCCGGCACGGACAGCCCGATCGCGGTGCCGGCGGCCCGGTTGTCGTTGATCTCCTGGTACGTGGTGGCGTAGCTGGTGTTGTTCAGCTCCGGGTGGTTCAGGGTGTGGTTGATCCACCGGAAGTTGTCCTTGAGGCACTTGGTCGTGGCGGTCAGCTCGTTGACGCCGCCGTTCGGGCTGCACGCGCTGCCGGCGAACGGGTCGATGTCGGCGCCGTTGAACGCCACGTTGAGCTTGAAGCCGGCGGCCTGCGGGTGCGCGGCGCGCAGCGCGGTCTGCTGGTTGTCGAGGTTGACGGTGTCGTGCCCGCTGACCTGGAAGCCCGGCGTGTACTCGACGTGGCCGTCCGGGTAGTAGTGGTCCGAGGTGTTGAACCAGTCGTCGATGTCGACGTTGAGGTGGTGGCGCTGCTCACCGAGGAACATGCCCTTGCTGGCCCACCGCAGCATGCCGTAGACCAGCAGGTCGGAGTGCGTCAGGTACTGGTTCGAGGTGAAGGTCAGCGCGAGCCGCTCGCGGCCGTCGGTGGAGGTGGTGCGCACACCGAGCACGTCAGAGCCGTTGGTGATGGTGGCCTCGGCGCCGCAGCCCGGGGTGATCGCGGTGCGGTAGACGTACGACTGCACCAGCGGGATCTGGGCGGTGCTCTTCAGGTAGTCGAAGACGCCCGCGCCGGTCGCGGTGAGCGACAGGTTGATCGGGGTGCTGCCGACGCCGGTCTCACCGTTGGAGGTGAGGCAGTAGTTCTCGGGCCAGGTGCCGTAGCTGGTGTAGAGGGCGGCCTGCCGGACCCCGAAGTTGCGCTCGTACGCCCACAGGATGTTCCACTCCGCGGGGTCGAGGCCGCTGAGGTAGCTGCCGTTGGACTCGTACACCTGCATGCTGTTGGTGAGCAGGATCGCGTTGTAGCGGCCGACGCCGTCGGGACGCACGAGGGTGCCGGTGGTCAGCGGCGTGGTGGCGTCGTAGAGCACGTCGTAGGAGGCGCCGACGCGGTCCAATGTGGTCTTCCAGGTGGCGACGCCGAAGTCGTTGGCGTCGGTGCCGATGACCAGCGCGCGCAGGGCGACCTGGTCGTTGAGACCGGCCGCCGCGGCGGCGGCCCGGGCCGGCTTGGCCGGCTTGACGACCTTGACGCTGCCGGTGCGCTTGGGCAGCGGGGCGGGGCGCGCCTCGGTGGGGCGCGCGACCTGGGCCAGACCGGGCACGTTCGGCGGTTGCCCGGTGGGCTTGCCGAGCGCGCCGGCCGCCTGGGCGGCGGCCGGGCTCGAGGCGCCGAGCAGCACTGTCACGACAGCCGTCGCGACGAGGGCGATGCGCGTCGATCGACGGCGCGCGGGACGAGTGGGGACCATCCAAGACCTCCAGAGCAGGGAAGGATCAGCACAGATGCCGTTAAAGGAAATTGACACAGAGCGATCCCGGAGGTGGCCCGCGATGAAGCCACGATGGACGGTAGCAACGATCGGCGGGACATTCGATGTCCCGTGGCTGACCCGGTTCAGCCGTTGACCGGTCCACGTAGGAGTGCTAGCGCCCGCAATTTCCGGGCGCTGTTTTCACGTCGGTCTACATTGCTGACTGAACTGTTAAGCATCGACTGACATGGGCATTCCCTTAAGTGATCTTAATGAAGGCGTATTAAACCAGACACGTAGCGGAAGCGCGACGCGGCGTAGTGGATCATGGCCCGCGGGGGGTCTTCCACGCCTGCGGTGATCAACTAGGGGTGATCAGCCACCGAAAATTCACGGGTTTCGAGGTCGATCGGACCATGGCCGTATCCACCGTTGGGACAGGCTTTTCCGGTCACACGACGGCGCGGCGACCATTGACGAACCCCGACCTCCACAAAACACGGAATCGGCCCGCCGAATCGCGCCCCGGCCGTTCATGAGCGCCCGAGAATGCATTCCCGTTACGTTAACTGACCGGTAACTGCCGCGACCTGGCGTCGTACGCTCAAATCCCGGAAAAGCGGAGACCCCGATGCCGCCGCACCATCTGCTCGCCGCTCTGGCGTGCGTACCGGTACCGGCCGGGCACCGCCCGGGCCTCCTCCGCCGCCCGCTTCGATCTGCGGTGGCATCGGCATGACCACCGAGGAGTCCCTGAGGGGCTTCGGCAAGGCCGCCGAGGGCGTACCCGTCACCCTGATCGGTCACACTGGCCGGGTGACCGCCTTCGACAGCATCGACGACCTGCTCGCGCACGACGAGCTCGGCACCTCCGGCTGGCAGCTGATCGACCAGGCCCGGATCGACACGTTCGCCGGCCTGACCGGCGACCACCAGTGGATCCACGTCGATCCGGAACGGGCCGCGAAGGAAGGCCCGTTCGGCGGGACGGTCGCGCACGGCGCGCTGACGCTGTCGCTGTGCACGGCGTTCATCACCGAGATCGTCCAGGTCCGCGACGTGACCCGGGCGATCAACGTGGGCTTCGACCGCGTCCGCTTCCGGGCGCCGGTGCCGGTGGGCTCCCGGCTGCGCGGCACCGCGACCCTGCTCAGCTCGCGGCGGATGGCCGGGTCGGCGCTGGCGGCCATCCGGATCACGGCCGAGGTCGAGGGACAGACCAAGCCGGCCTGCGTCGCCGACCAGGTCCTGGCGTTCTACAGCTGAGTCCCACCGGCGGCCCGCCCAAGCCGGGCCGGCGGTGGGTTCAGACCGGGTCAGGCGGCGTCGACACGGGACAGCGGGGGCCTGACGCCCGGCAGGGCGGGGCCGCGGGCCGGGATGGCGTCCGCCCGGGCCGGATCGGCCCGCCGCAGCGATCCGTCCGCCGCAGCCTGCGCAGTGGCGATCATCGACACGAACGCGGTGCGGATCTGGAACTCCACATGCTCGGCGGGCAGATCGGAGAGCTCGACCAGCAGCGACGCACTGCCCAGAATCCCGTACGCGTTGCGCGCGATGCCCTCGTAGTCGCCACCGGGATAGCGCGTCACGTCAGCCCCGGCCACCCGCGTCATCGCGGCATCGTTGACGACCGCTAGCCGGCGCCCCGCGGTGACCGCCGGAGCCGGGGCCAGCGGATTGGTCGGCCACAGGATCGACGCGGTCGTCTCCCGGCCGTCGGGCTGCCGGTAGCGGCCCTGCATGTGGTAGTCGACGACGACCTGGGGCCGGGTGGCCTGCCACAGCCGCAGGATCGCGCGGGACTCGGGCACCGGGTTGTCCGCGATGGGCGTGAGCGGGTTGTGGAAGCGGTTGATGTCGTACCCGACGCCCGGCTCGGTGTAGTCACCGGTGGCGGCCGGGTCGTGGTTGTAGCGCTGGTCGCGTACCGCGCCGTCGGGGTTGGCCTGGACCACGACGTCGATCGTGACCCGGCTCAGCAGCCAGCGGTGCCAGGCCGTGCGGGGCACGCCGAGAGAC
Source organism: Actinoplanes sp. NPDC004185 (assembly GCF_053603475.1). Classification (NCBI taxonomy): domain Bacteria; kingdom Bacillati; phylum Actinomycetota; class Actinomycetes; order Micromonosporales; family Micromonosporaceae; genus Actinoplanes; species Actinoplanes sp. NPDC004185. Next base: position 91,852 of record NZ_JBSGFR010000007.1, read on the forward strand.
CACAACAGGCGTACGGCGGCCGGCGTGCCCAGCGGCTCGTCGCCGTGCTGCTGGGTGACGTAGAGCAGCCGCGTGGGGCCGTGCCCGACGCTGGCCAGGCGCAGCGCCCGGCCCTCGTTGCTGCGGCCGATGACGCCGAGCCGGACCCGGCCGGCACTGTCCCGGGCGATGCGCGCGAGGGAGCGGCGGACGTCGTCCGGGCTGGGCCGCGCCGGGATGAGCGGGGCCGGCACCTCCATCGCACTGACCGGTGCGGTCGGCGCGGGGGTGCCGGCCCGGGCCGGAACGGCGAACAGAGTGGTGCTGAGCAGGACAGCGGTCACGGCGACGGTGAGCGACTTCATCCAGGTTCCCCTGATCGACGTTGATCGATGAACGTCGCTCCACCGTACCGTCCGGGTCAGCCGGCCTCGCCGATCGACATGTACTGCACCGTGTCGTCCTTGAGCTCGAACAGGACGGTCCAGCCGGCGTGGCCCTCGACCGGCAGCTCGTACGCGGTCTTGGAAGTGCTCTTGAGACCCTTGCCGTCATAGGCCGCTCTGAGCTCGGCCACCGACGAACCCCGCTTGATCCCGGCCTGCGTCACGGCACCCTCCGGCGCGGCGATGGAGCTGAGCCGGCCGTCCCGGAAGGAAGCACCCCCGGCATCGAGGTACGCCTCCAGCCGCTCCACGATGCGCTGCGTGGAATCGGCGTACGCCTTGGCGGCCCGGGCCGAACCGGCCGCGGAAGTATCGGTGCCCGCGTCGGCCTCCTTGACAGCCTTCTCGAGCTTCTCGTCAGCGGCCATCCGCTTGGGGTCGGGCTTCGGACCGCCGACGAACGAGTACACGTTCTTGCCGAGCACGGTCGAGACGGGCTCGGCCTGCAGCTCCCCGGTGGCCAGGGCGTCCTTCTCGGACATGGTGATGGTCAGCTTGCCGAAGGAGTCCGGGCCGAAATACTTGACGGCCGGCGCACTGGAGGCAGCCGAGCCGGCACCGGCGACGGAGGCCGGCTCATCGGCGGCGGAGGTCTTGCAGGCGGCGGTGAGGCCGGCGACGGAAAGGGCCACCAGGCCGACTACGGCCCGCCGGCGCCAGGTGAATCGATGAAGGTCCCCGTTATGCATGCGGGCAGCCTAGATCTCCCGCACCACCAAGATCCATCGACCTGTCCCCACTCCTGGCCGGACGCCGCTACAGTGACACGCGCCGATGGCAGGACAGGGATCGGGGGCCTCATGCCCGGCACGAACCCGCTCGTGGCGGGAGAGGCGGACAACCCGGTCAGCCCATGGGCCGGGGCCTGGATCGCCGAGGACATCGAAGCCGTCCTGGGCGGGATCAGGAGCGGCAGCTGGATCGAATCCACGATCGGCGCGGTCTCGGCCGGCCTGGATGCCCTGGCCTTCATCTCCGATCCGATCGGCGGGCTGCTGCAGTACGGCGTCGCCTGGATCATCGAGCACGTCAAGCCCTTGTCCGAGGCTCTCGACTGGCTGGCGGGAGATCCCGGCCAGATCGCCGCACACGCCCAGACCTGGCGCAACGTCGCCGCCTCGCTCCGCGACCGATCGGTTGACCTGGACCGGGCGGTGCGCTGGGACACCGCTGACTGGAGCGGGCGGGCCGCCGACGCCTACCGCGCCTGGTCCGGACAGCAACGGGACGCGGCCGGCGCCCTGGCGAGCGCTGCCGACACCATGGCGGGGATCACCGAGGGCGCCGGCATGCTGATCGCCGGCGTCCGGGTGATGGTCCGGGACGCGATTGCCGTCGTGGTTTCCCGGCTGATCTCGTACGCCGCGGAGGAGGTCTTCACCCTCGGGCTCGCGACGCCCTTGGTGATCGAGCAGGTGAGCACACTGTGCGCCGCCTGGGCCGCGAAGATCGCCACCTGGTTGCGTGGTCTCATCAGCAGCTTGGCCCGCCTGCGCGGTCTGAGCGACACGGTGACCGAGGCGATCGACGCGCTCAGGAAACTCCTGACCCGCCGGCGGGCCGTTCCGGACGAGCCCGCCCTGAGCCGGGTCAAGAAACGAGGCGCCGGACCCATCCAGTTCTTCGAACTGGAGTCGGTGGAGACCACCGCCGCCAAGTACGGCATCGACGTGTCAACCCTGGACATCTCGCTGGGTGACAAGAAAATCCGCGGCGTGTGCGGCCGCACCCGGCCCGACGGCAGCATCGTGCTCTTCCCGGCCGGTTTCCGCAGCGAGGAGGATCTGGCCCGAACCCTGGCCCACGAGAAGTTCCATCACGACGAGCTGGCCCAGGGCAAGCCCTTCCCGACCGACGACGCGGAACTGGACCTGTGGGAGGACCGCGCCTACGACCACGAGGAAGAATGGTGGAACAACCAGCCGATCCGGCCGGAACCGAGGAGGAAGTAGTGGCCACCTACGACGACTGGCTGGCGGCGTACACAGACGTCTACGACGCCATCCCTCGCGACGCGGGTGTCGCTTGCCCTCACTGCGGTCACAGAACCCTGCGGCTGGTCTTCACCGGCGACCTCGATCACGCGATCGGCTACGGACACTTCTGGTGCGACAACTGCCTACGGGGCATCGGCATCTCGCGGGCACCCATCCCGGAGGGCGCCGTGGTCCAGGACATCCACGCTCCGCGCGAAGCACGCGAGCCGAAGATCCCCAATTTCACCCTGATCTCGTAGCCCGGCAACCGCAACTCCGAAGGCTTGCATCCGGAACCTCCTACGGACCCGATGGGTGCAGCGATGAGGGCCGGCGTCACGACGGCGGGTCAGCCGGCGCTGGGCCACGGGACAGGCTCCGGCACCCGTCGCCGCCACCAGCCCCGCGACTCGGCCGCGACCGGCCGGTCACGAGTTGCGACGCGAAACGCTTCGTCGACCCGGGCGAGCGCCTCGGTGAAGCGGCTCTGAACCGCCGGCGGAACACGGTCGGCGTCAGTGGCCAGATCGTCCCGGTTCGCCAGATCCTCCTGGTAGTAGGCCTCCGGATACCACCCGTCCGGCGGCCAGCCCGACTTCATCCGTACGGTCAACGCCTCCCAGGCCGCGAGCCGGCCGCATGCGGCCCGCAGCACGTCCTCCCGCTCGGGAATCCTCATCTCGCCGGCCAGCCAGGCCTCGAACTCGGCCGTGACCGGAGTCGGCACCCGATGCTCCCGGATCACCTCCGGCTGCGCCTCGACGCGGATCCCCGGCAGCCAGGCGACCGGCTTCGCCACCGCGTCGATGACGAGGGCCGTCTCGCCCTGCTGCTGGTCCTGCTCGTAGACGCGGGCCCGGGTCCGGGAGCCGTCCGGCAGGGCCATCCAGTACGCACTGGGCGGGAACGGTTCGGCCGGGTACAACACGGGCAGCCCCAAGGACACGGCGAGAGAGTCAGCGGCCTCCGCCGTCTCCGGCGGCTCGGGCACGGCCAGGTAGACGTCCAAGGACCAGGAGAGATCGCCCTGCACAGCTCGGTAGGTGCACAGGACAGCCGCGTTCCAGTCACGCTCCTCAGTGTCAGCGGCGGCGACGTCCACCGCCTCCAGCGGGACGGAGGCCACGTCGGCGAGCGCCGCGGTGAGCCGGGCTGTGTCCAGGTCACCGGCCAGGAGCAGGTCGTAGGTCATTCCGGGTAGGTCCCGTCGTAGATGGACTTCGCCTTGGCGATGGCTTCGGGATGCCTGACGTACCGGGGGTCACGGGTGAAGACCCGCACGCTGTCCACGTCGCCTCCCGCCCGAGCGATCTCTTTCAACGCCGCGAACTCGTTGCGGTCCAGCTTCACAATGCCAGGACCGGAGTCCGGGAACACGGTGCCACTCGGCTCGATGCCATAGGTTCGGCCGTTGATCTCGTACCGGTTGAGGTCGGGGAGCCACTCGGCGCGGCCGGCGGCGATCTGCGCGATGTCGTCGCGGATCAGGCTCTCGCTCCCGCGCAGGATCACGCTGTTGTCCCCTTTGACCTCGCCGTGCGCGGCGCCGGCCACCGTGTGGCGATTGTTCGGCGGCTTGAGGTCCTTGCCGCGGGCGGCGCCACGGACGTCGTCGCGAACGGGCCACGGTGGTCCCGGTGGCGGGACGGCGGCGCCGGACGACGACCCGGTTGATCCGGCACCGGTGCCGGGCTCGCCCTTGCCCGCGGACGCGTCGGCCCGGTTGAGCTTGAGGTCGTGGATGCGGTCGCCGAGCCGGCGCATCGCGTCGCCGAGCTTGCGCAGGCTGGCGATCAGGCCCTTGAGCCAGCGGGCGATGCGCGCGCCCCACGCGGCACACAGCGTGGTCACCTGCTCCACCACCAGCGGCGTGGCCAGGCCCACCGTGGCGATCAGCTCGCCCGCATAGACGATCAACCGCGAGACGACGGTCGCGACGGCGTCGCGGACCATGATCCGTACGGTGCCGATCAGAGTTCCGGCGGCTTCGGTCATCAGGGCCATCCCGTCGGCCGCCAGGCCGAGGGTTCGCAGGTTCTCCGCGCGGTGATCGGCGTGACCGCGGTACGCGTTGCCGGCCGCGCCCGTCCACCCCTCGACGTCCCAGCGCACCGAGCGCACCAGCTCATCGGCCTCGTCGCCCAAGCTGGCGGCGACGTTGCGCCAGGTCTGGGCGTGCGCCGCGATCTGGCCCGGATCCCCCGCCAGCCAGTCCAGCGCCTCGGACAACGGCTTCACATGCTCGATCAGCCAGGCGATGCCGTACTGCAGCAGCGCCCCCACCGGATCCGACACCAGGGCCAGCCCGTCCAGTCCCGCCCCGACCACCCCGAGCGTGCCGTCGATCCAGGAGCCGTTCTGCACGCCGGAGATGATCTGCTCGATGTCCTCGGCGATCCAGACGCCCGCCCATGGGCTCGGGTCCTGCGCCGACGGCGCTGCGATCAGCGGATTATCGGCCATCGGTCCTCGGCATGGCTGCCCTTCCCCCGGGAGTTCCGCCAGAGTAGTCGGTGACACCGGGGAACACCTGACCGAGAGGAACGGCATGATTCTGGTTACGGGGGCGACCGGCACCATCGGCAGCGCGGTGGTCCAGGCCCTGCTCGACGCCGGCGTACCGGTCCGCGCGCTCGTCCGTGATCCCGCCAAGGCCGCCGGCCGTCTCTCCCCGGGCACCGATCTGGCCACCGGCGACCTCAACCGGCCCGAAACCGTGACCCCCGCCCTCCCCGGCGTCGACGGTCTCTTCCTGCTCAGCGGCTACGACGACGTCGAGCAGCTCTTGGCCGGTGCACAAGCCGCAGGCGTCGGGCACGTCGTGCTGCTGTCGAGCAGCTCGGTCCTGGGCACCGACACAGCCAACGCGGTAGCGCGCTACCACCTCGCCGCTGAGCGGGCCGTCGCCGGTAGTGGCATTCCCTGGACGTTCCTGCGGCCCAACAGCTTCATGACCAACACGCTGCAGTGGAAGGACCAGCTCGATCGGGACGACACCATCAGCACGCAGTTCCCCGGCGTCGCGGTGTCCACCATCGATCCCCGCGACGTCGCCGAGGTCGCGGTCCGGGCCTTCACCGAGCCCGGCCATCAGCTGCGCCGCTACCGGCTCACCGGGCCGCAGGCCCTCACCCCCGCCGACCGCGTCGGCATCCTGGCCGAGGTGCTCGGCCGGCCACTGCGGGCGGTCGGCCAGACCCGGGAGCAGACCCATGACGAGCTGTACGCGACCCTGCCCGCCGAGTACGCCGCGGCCTTCGAGGCGTTCTTCGCCGACGGTGTCATCGACGAGACCACCGTCACGACCACCGTCCCGGAGGTGACCGGGCGTCCGGGCCGCTCGTTCGCCCGCTGGGTGAGCGATCACCGCGCCGCGTTCAGCTGACCGGTTCCTCGCGCAGCAGGTCGGCCACGCCGGCCGGGAGCATCGGGCGGGCGAACAGCCAGCCCTGGCCGGTGTCGCAGCCCAGCGCCCGGAGGCGGTCCGCCTGCAGCCGGGTCTCGACCGCCTCGGCCGTCACGCTGATGCCGATCGCGTGGGCCAGCCGGATGATCGTCTCCACGATGCGTTCGTCCACCGAGTCGCCGCCCGACGGGTCGCGCAGGCCGTCGACGAACGGGCCGGCCAGTTTCAGCGTGTGCACGGGCAGCCGGCGCAGGTACGCGAAGTTCGAGTAGCCGGTGCCGAAGTCGTCGATGGCGATGCGGATGCCACGCTCGGCCAGGCTGGCCAGCGCCTGCAGCGGGCCGTTGGTGTCCATGATCGCGCTCTCGGTCAGCTCCAGGACCAGCAGCGACGGGTCCAGGCCGGTACGCGTGAGGATGCTCTCCACCTCGGCCGGCAGCGTCGGCTCGTGCGCCTGCGAGACCGTGATGTTGACGCTGACCGAGATGCGTACCCGGGGGAAGCGGCGGGCCCAGTCGGCCGCCTGGCCGCACGCCTGCTCGAGGACCCAGCGGCCCAGCGGCCCAGCGGCACGATGATGCCGGTCTCCTCGGCCAGGGTGATGAACGCGTCCGGGGTCAGCTCGCCGAGCTGCGGATGCTGCCAGCGCAGCAGCGCCTCGACGCCGATCAGGCGCTGGTCGGCCAGGCTCACCAGCGGCTGGTAGACCAGGGTGAACTCACCGCGGTCGAGGGCGTCGGGCAACGCCGCGGCGAGCGCGTACCGGGCCGCCTGGCGGGCGTTGCGGTCGGCGTCGTACATCACGAAGCGGCTGCGGCCCTCGGACTTGGCCACGTACAGGGTGAGGTCGGCCGCCTTCATCAGCTCGGCCGGGCTGGTCGCGTGGACGTTGCTCTCCACCACGCCGATGCTGGCCGACACCCGCATCCGGTGCTGGCCCAGCTGGTACGGCTCGGCCAGTGCGGCCAGCGTCCGCTCGGCCAGTTCGGTCAGCTCCGTCGGCCCGCTCGAGTTCTCGATCAGCAGCACGAACTCGTCGCCGCTCATCCGGCCGGCGAGCTGCCGGAAGCCCGCCGCGCACGCGCGCAGCCGCTGGGCCACCGCCACCAGCAGTTCGTCGCCGACCTGGTGGCCCAGGGTGTCGTTGACCCGCTTGAAGCCGTCCAGGTCCAGGTAGCACAGCCCGACCCGGGCGTCCGGGTCGCCGGTGTCGAAGATGCGCTGCAGCTGGTCGCCGACCATCGTGCGGTTCGGCAGGCCGGTCAGCGGGTCGTGCGTGGCCTGATACTCCAGCCGGTGCTTGAGCCGGCGGCGGTCGGTGATGTCCTGGACCATGGCGATGGTGAACTCCGGGTCACCGGCCTCGTCGCGGATCAGCGACACCGTCAGATCGGTCCAGACGACGGCGCGGTCCTTGCGGTAGTAGGCCTTCTCCATCCGTACGTGATCATGCTCGCCGCCGATCAGCGCCTCGTACATCTTCCACATCTCGGGCGGGTCGTCGGGATGGTTCAGCTGCGGCACCAGCAGGCGGCACATCTCCTCGGTGGTGTATCCGAGCAGGTCGGCGAACGCCTGGTTGACCTGCACGATGCGGCCGTCCATGGTGCTCACGCCGATGCCGATCGCGGCGCCGTGGAAGACCGCCCGCAGCCGCGCTTCGCTGAAACGCAGCGCGCGCTCGGCGGAGGCGTGCGCGCTGAGCACCGACCGGCCGAGCAGCTCCTGCTCGGCCATGGTGGCGCCGCGGATCGCCGCCGCGTAGCCGGCGGCCACGGCGGCCTGGATCTGCACGACGCGGTCCGGTCCGGCTCCGGTGGCCGCGGCCAGGCGGGTGCCGACCAGGGAGACGGTGGCGGCGAGCACGGCCGGCTGGGTCAGGTGGGCCTCGACCAGCGCGAAGCCGACCGCGCCGGCTGCCTCTGGATCGAACGGCTCGGCCCGCGCCGCCTCGGCGAGCCGGTCGGTCAGGCGACCCAGCAGGGCATCCAGTCCGCCGAGATCCATCGGCACGAAGCCCTCGTGGGCCACCAGCCGGCGCCAGCACGCCGCGAAGTCCGTCAGCCCGCCCTGCGAGCCCATCCGTTCAGTCTTTTCTGCCGACGCCGGCGTAGGCACCGACCTGCTCGGGGTGCTCGTCCGCCGGATCACCGGGGTCCGGTCGCCACTGCGGTATGAACACCAGACCAGGATCGACCAGGGAGAATCCATCGAAGTAGGCCGCGATCTGCGCCCGCGTGCGCAGCACGATCTCGGTCGCGGTACGGCCGGAGAGCCGTTGCGCCTCGACCACCTCACTGGGCTGCCCGTCAGCCGTGGCGTGCGACACGAGCAGGTAGCTGCCGGGGGCCATCGCCTCGCGCAGCGCCGCCACGGTCGCGGCCGGCTCGTCGCTGTCCGGCACGAAGTGCAGCACGCCGGCCAGCAGCACGGCGATCGGCGCGGTGAAGTCGAGCAGTCCCAGCTTGCCGGCCTCGCTGAGCACCCGGTCGACGTCGCGGACGTCCGCGCAGATCACGCCGGCCCGGTCCACCCCCTTCAGGATCGCCCGGCTGTGCTCGACCGCGACCGGGTCGATGTCGACATAGACCACGGCCGCGTCCGGGGCGGCGGCCAACGCGATCTCGTGCACGTTGCCGGCGGTCGGGATGCCCGAGCCGATGTCGAGGAACTGGCGTACGCCCTGCTCGACCAGGTAGCGCACCGCCCGGCGCAGGAAGACCCGGTTGGACCGCATGGTCTCGCCGATGTTCGGCGTCATCGCGGCGATCTGCTGGGCCAGCGCCCGGTCGACCGCGAAGTTGTGCGCCCCGCCGAGGAAGTAGTCGTAGACCCGCGCGGCGCTGGGCCGGTCGACGTCGATGCCGGCTGGAACCCAGTCGGACGGTCCGGTCACGGTGGAGCCTCCCCTGTTCGCCACGCTGCTCTCGCTCCGCGGCGCACGCGCACCCGGCCGCAGGACCACAACTGTCTATCGCCCCGGTCCAGGATTGGCAACCAGGGCAGAGCAGTCACGGTCGATCTCCACAATGGCCCGTGGCCCGGCTCCCGGCCCTCGGCAAAGCGGTGCAGGAATACCGGACGAAGAGGTGATCCTGACCGGAGGCGCAGCGGACTCCGGGCTACTCCCCGGGGCGCTGCGAATCGGGGAGGTCGCCCCCGCCGGGAAGATCCGGGCGGTGCCGGGCGACCCAGTCCTCGATGTCCTCACGCAACCAGATCTTGCCCATGGCGAGCACGGCGCAGGGAGTGGGCCAGTCAGGCCGGGCGATCAACTGCTGGACGCGCTGCCGGCTGACGCCGAACCACCGCTCGATCTCCTTGGCCGCCACGAACTGCGAGCTCATGCCCCGATACTAGTCGCCCGTCAAGTTGGCGCACAACTAGCCCCCCGGCGCCCCGCACCGACCCGGGCGAGTTCCGGCCCGACTTCCCCCGCGGCCCCGGCTTCATCCGACCACTGGCGGCTGTTCGGCCTCGACGGCTCGGGCCTGGAGATGGCCGACGATCTGTCGAACCTCGATGAGGTCGTCGGCGCGACCCTGGGAGGATCGGGCCGGTGACCCCTGACGAAGCCGTGCGGGCCGTGGCCGCCCGCCTGAGCACCATCGGCTGGGAACGCCACGGCGACAAGACCTGGTCCAAGGCCGCCCTGCTCAAGGGGTATTCCGGCGGGTGGCCGGGTGGACGGCGGCTTCCACACCGAGAACGGTGAGGTCAACCTCGAGTACAAGTCGGTCCGGCTGGCCGGCTGGCGCAACCGGGCCGGCGATCCCCCCATGGCCGGTTTCAGCGCCGCGGCCCTGGACGAGATCGACCGGGCCGGCTCGCCGGCCCAGTTCGGCTACGTCATCGGCCCGGACGGCCGGCCGGTCTGACAGCCGCTCAGGCGGGCAGCCCGTCCAGGCGGGCCAGCACCTGCAGCATCACCTCGTCGGCCCCCGCCCCGATCGACGTCAGCCGGGTGTCCCGGAACCACCGCGCCGTCCAGGTGTCCTCCAGATACCCCATGCCCCCGTGGAGCTGCAGGCACCAGTCCGCCACCTCGCGCACCAGCCGCCCCGCCTTCAGTTTGGCCACCGTCGCCATCCGGGTGATGTCCTCGCCGGCCATCAGCGCCTCGCACGTCACCAGGTTGTGGCTGCGCAGCAGGTCCACCTCGGCCTGGAGCTCGGCGAGGCGGAAGGCCACGTACTGCCGGTCCGCGAGCGGGCGGCCGAAGACCTTCCGGTCCAGGACGAAGCGGCGGGTCCGGTCCAGGGCGTACTGGCAGCCGCCGACCGTGGTGTACGCGGCGAACATCCGCTCGGTGACGAACTGCCGCATCTGCTGCTGGAAGCCGCGCCCGACCTCGCCGATCGTGTTGGCGACCGGCACCCGCACCTGGTCCAGCACCAGCTCGGCCGTGTCCGAGCAGCGGTTGCCCAGCTTGTCGAACGTGCGGGCCACGCTGAACCCGGGCAGGTCCGTGGGCACGACGATCTGCGACATGCCCCGGTAGCCGCCCTCGTCCGAGGTGCGCGCCAGCAGGCAGAGCCAGTCGGCCTGGGCGCCGTTGGTGATGTACGCCTTGCGGCCGGTGATGACCCAGTCGTCGCCGTCGCGGACCGCCCGGGTGCGCAGCTGGGCCACGTCGGAGCCGGTGTCCGGCTCGGTCACGGCGATCGACGTGACCGCGGTGCCGGCGATGGCCGGGGTGAGGTAACGCTCCTTCAGCTCAGGTGAACCGTAAGCGTGCAGCGAGGGTGTCGCCATCATCGCCTGGACGCCGATGGCCATCCCGACCCCGGTGGCGTGCATCCGGCCGTACTCCTCGGCCGCGACCAGCTGGAAGCTCGCGTCGGCGCCCTCGCCGCCGTAGGCCTCGTCGTATTCCAGGCCGAGCAGGCCGAGGGCCGCGGCCTTGGGCAGCAGGTCGTGCAGGGGCACCCGCCCGGCCGCCTCCCAGGCGTCGACGTGCGGGTTGACCTCGGTGTCGACGAACCGGCGGACGCTGTCGGAGAAGGCGCGGTGGTCCTCGTTGAGGCGCATGGGCCGACGCTAGCGAAGGGCACCCGGCAGAAACAAGCGCGCTTGCTTGTTTTTTGAACCTGTGCCAGGGTCGGTCGGCATGAGGCCCGAGATGCTGCGCGTCGGCAACTGCTCCGGGTTCTACGGCGACCGGCTCTCGGCCATGCGCGAGCTGCTCACCGGCGGCGAGCTGGACGTGCTCACCGGGGACTACCTGGCCGAGCTGACCATGCTGATCCTCGGCCGGGACCGCGCGAGAGACCCGGCGACCGGGTATGCCAAGACCTTCCTGGTGCAGCTGCGGGACTGCCTTGAGCTGGCGCTGGAGCGCGGCGTGCGGATCGTCGCCAACGCGGGCGGCGTCAACCCGCCCGCGCTGGTGGCCGCGATCCGCGCGCTGGGGACACCGGCCCGGGTCGCTCTGGTCCGCGGCGACGACCTCACCCCCCGGGCCGGCGAGCTGGGGCTGGGCAGGCCGCTCGGCGCGCACGCGTACCTCGGTGCTTTCGGGATCGCCCGGGCGCTCACCGCCGGCGCTGATGTCGTGGTGACCGGGCGGGTCACCGACGCCTCGCTGACCGTCGGGCCCGCGATCGCCCACTTCGGCTGGGGGCGCGACGACCTCGACGCGCTGGCCGGGGCCACGGTCGCCGGTCACGTGATCGAGTGCGGTGCCCAGGCCACCGGCGGCAACTACGCGTTCTTCACCGAGATCGGCGACCCGCTGCGGCCCGGCTTCCCGATCGCCGAGCTGCACCCGGACGGTTCCAGCGTCATCACCAAGCACCCCGGGACCGGTGGGGCGGTCACCGTCGGCACGGTCACGGCCCAGCTGGTGTACGAAGTGGACGACGCGCGCTACGCCGGCCCGGACGTCACCACCCGCCTCGACACGGTGTCGCTGCGCCAGGCCGGCCCGGACCGGGTCGAGATCACCGGGGTACGCGGTGAGGCGCCTCCCCCTGACCTGAAGGTCTCGTGCACCACCGTCGGCGGCTACCGCAACGAGCTGACCGTCGTGCTGACCGGGCTGGACATCGAGGCCAAGGCGGCGCTGTTCCGCCGCCAGTTCGAGGCCGCCCCGGGCACCGCGCCGACCGAGGTCACCTGGAGCCTGGCCCGGCTCGACAGCGCCGACGCGGCCACCCAGCAGCAGGCGTCCGCCCTGCTCACCGTCGTCGCCCGGGACCCGGACGAGAAGGTCGCGGGCCGCGCGTTCAGCAAGGCCGCAGTCGAGCTGGCGCTCTCGTCGTACCCCGGCTTCTTCAGCACCACCCCGCCGGCCGGCGCTCAGCCGTACGGCGTCTTCACCGCCGGTTTCGTCCCGCAGAGCGTGCCGCGGCACGAGGTCGTCCACGACGACGGCCGCGTCGAGCCGATCGAGCCGCCGGCGCGCACCCGGCCCCTGGAACCGCTCACCGGCGGCCCCGCGAGGGCCGCCCGACCCGGGCCGGCCCGGCGGGCGCCGCTGGGCACGCTGGCCGGAGCGCGCTCCGGGGACAAGGGCGGCAACGCGAACATCGGCCTGTGGGTGCGCGACGACCGGGCCTATCCGTGGCTGGCCGCCCTGATCACTGAGCAGACCATCCGGGAGCTGCTCCCCGAGACCGCCGCGCTGCCGATCCGGATCACCCGGCTGCCCGGCATCCGGGCCGTCAACGTCGTCGTCGAGGGCCTCCTCGGCGCGGGCGTCGCCTACCACGCCCGCTTCGACCCGCAGGCCAAGGGCCTCGGCGAGTGGCTGCGGTCCCGGCACGTCGAGATCCCCGTGGCACTGCTCACCGACCGGGAGGAACTGTGACCGTCCTGCGGTCCACGCTCGAACCCGCCACCGCCGAGGCCCTGGCCGCCCGGCAGGCGATGCTGGACGCGCTCGCCGAGATCACCGCCGAGACCGCCCGGGCGGTGGCCGGCGGCGGCGAGAAGGCGGTGGCCCGGCACCACGCCCGGGGCAAGCTGACCGCCCGCGAGCGGATCGAGCTGCTGCTCGACGAGGACTCGCCGTTCCTGGAGCTGGCCGCGCTGGCCGGCTACGGCTCGTCGTTCACCGTCGGCGGCAGCGTCGTGGCCGGGATCGGCGTGGTCAGCGGGGTGGAGTGCCTGCTGATCGCCAACGACCCGACGGTCAAGGGCGGCGCCAGCAACCCGTGGTCGCTGCGCAAGACGCTGCGGATGCACGAGGTCGCCCTGCACAACCGGCTGCCGGTGATCTCGCTGGTCGAGTCCGGGGGCGCGGACCTGCCCACCCAGAAAGAGGTCTTCGTCCCCGGCGGCGCGGTCTTCCGTAACCTCACCCGGCTGTCCGCGGCCGGCATCCCGACGATCGCGCTGGTCTTCGGCAACTCGACGGCCGGCGGCGCGTACCTGCCCGGGATGAGTGACCACGTGGTGCTGATCGAGCGGCGCTCGAAGGTCTTCCTGGCCGGTCCGCCGCTGGTCAAGGCGGCCACCGGCGAGGAGTCCGACGACGAGTCGCTCGGCGGGGCCGAGATGCACGCCCGGGTGTCCGGCCTGGCCGACCACTTCGCGCGCGACGAGCAGGACGCCATCCGGATCGGGCGGCGCATCGTCGCCCGGCTCAACTGGCGCAAGGCGGCCGGCCCGGTCACGGCCACCCCGCGACCCCCGCGGTACGCGGCCGACGAACTGCTGTCGATCGTGCCGCCCGGCCTCAAGGCGCCCTTCGATCCGCGCGAGGTCATCGCCCGGATCGTCGACGACAGCGACTTCGACGAGGTCAAGCCGCTGTACGGCGACTCGCTGGTGACCGGCTGGGCACAGCTGCACGGTTATCCGGTGGGCATCCTGGCCAACGCCCGCGGTGTGCTGTTCAGCGCCGAGGCGCAGAAGGCGGCCCAGTTCATCCAGCTCGCCAACCGCTCGCACACCCCGCTGCTGTTCCTGCACAACACCACCGGCTACATGGTCGGCGCGGAGTACGAGCAGGGCGGCATCATCAAGCACGGCGCCATGATGATCAACGCGGTGTCCAACTCGACCGTCCCGCACATCTCCCTGCTCATCGGCAACTCGTACGGCGCCGGCCACTACGGCATGTGCGGCCGCGCCTACGACCCCCGGTTCGTCTTCGCCTGGCCCAGCGCGCGGTCCGCGGTGATGGGCGCCCAGCAGCTCGCCGACGTGAGCACCATGGTGTCCCGGGCCTCCGCGCTGGCCCAGGGCAAGCCGTTCGACGAGGACGCCGCCCAGCTGATGCGGCAGGCGATCGAGCGGCAGATCACCGCCGAGGCGATGCCGATGGTGCTGTCCGGGCTGGTCTACGACGACGGGATCATCGACCCCCGCGACACCCGTGACGTGCTGGGTATCGCCCTGTCCGCCATCCACACCGCGCCGGTGTCGGGCACCGACGCCTTCGGCGTCTTCCGGATGTGAGAGCTGCATGACCTTCAACGCCGTTCTGGTCGCCAACCGCGGTGAGATCGCCCGGCGGATCTTCACCACCTGCCGGCGCCGTGGCCTCGCCACCGTGGCCGTCTTCTCCGATCCCGACGCGGACAGCCCCCACGTGCGGGAGGCGGACAGCGCCGTACGCCTGCCCGGCTCGACGCCGGCCGACACGTACCTGCGCGGTGATCTCATCATCGCGGCGGCCCACCGGGCCGGCGCCGACGCGATCCACCCGGGCTACGGCTTCCTGGCCGAGAACGCCGGCTTCGCCCGCGCGGTGCAGGAGGCGGGTCTGACCTGGATCGGTCCGGACCCGGCAGCGATCGAGGTGATGGGCTCCAAGATCGAGTCCAAGCGCCGGATGGCGGCCGCCGGCCTGAGCGTGCTGGACCTGCTGGAACCGGACGCCGTCACCGAGGCCGAGCTGCCCGTCCTGGTCAAGGCGTCGGCCGGCGGCGGCGGCCGTGGCATGCGGATCGTGCGCACCCTGGCCGAGCTGCCCGCGGCCGTCGCGTCCGCGGCCCGCGAGGCCGGCGCCGCGTTCGGCGATCCCACCGTCTTCTGCGAGCGGTATCTGGACGAGGGGCACCACATCGAGGTGCAGATCATGGCCGACGCCCACGGCACCGTCTGGGCGCTGGGCGAACGGGAGTGCTCCCTGCAACGCCGGCACCAGAAGGTGATCGAGGAAGCGCCCGCGCCGCTCGTCGAGCGGATCGGCGGCGACCTGCGCGAACGCCTGCTCGCGGCGGGCCGGCAGGCCGCGGCCGCGGTCGGCTACCGCGGCGCGGGCACGGTGGAGTTCATCGCCGCCGCCGACGGCGACTTCTGGTTCCTGGAGATGAACACCCGCCTGCAGGTCGAGCACCCGGTCACCGAGTGCGTCACCGGCACCGACCTGGTCGGCCTGCAACTCGACGTCGCGGCGGGCCGCCGGCTCAGCGGTGCGGAGCCGGCGATGACCGGCTACGCCGTCGAGGCCCGCCTGTACGCCGAGAGCCCCGCCGACGACTGGCGCCCCGAGACCGGCACCGTGGTCACCTTCGACGTCCCTGGCGTGACAGCCCGTTTCGAGCGCGCGGGGCTGGACGGCCTCCGCCTCGACTCCGGGGTGGTGGACGGTAGCGTCGTCGGCACCCACTACGACGGCATGCTGGCGAAGGTCATCGCGTACGCGCCGACCCGGGAGGCCGCGGCCCGGCAGCTGGCCGCCGCCCTGCGCCGCTCGCGGGTGCACGGGGTGGCCACCAACCGTGACCTGCTGGTCGCGAGCCTGCTGCACCCGCAGTTCCTGGCCGGGACCGCCGGGACCGCCTTCTACACCGACCACCCGCCGGCCGCGCTGACGGCCGGGACCGGGCTGGACCCGGCGCTCGGTGCCCTGGTCGCGGCGCTGTCCGACGCCGCGCTGGTGCCCCTGCTCGCGCGCGGCTTCCGCAACATCCCGGTCGGCTACCGCAGCCGCACCTATGCCGCCGGCGACACCGAGATCGAGGTGCGGTACCGCTCCGGCCGCGACGGTCTGGAGGTGGCGGGCCGGGACGACGTCACCCTGATCGACGCCGGACCCGGCGCCGTGGTGCTCGACCTCGACGGTGTCCGCCGCCGATGGACGGTGGGCCGCTTCGCCGACCGGGTGGTCGTCGACGGGCCGCAGGGCTCGCTGGAGCTGCGCCGGGTGCCGCGCTTCACCGACCCGTCCGCCCAGCTGCCGGCCGGTGCCCTGGTGGCGCCCATGCCCGGCACGGTGGTGCGCACCGACGTGCGGGTCGGCGAAGCCGTCGTGGCCGGTCAGGCGCTGATCTGGCTGGAGGCGATGAAGATGGAGCACGTGGTGCGCGCCCCGGCCGACGGCACGGTGACGGAGCTGCCGGTCCCGGTCGGCCGGCAGGTCAGCCAGGGCACGCCGCTGGTCGTCGTCGCGGCCGGGAACGGCGCGGCGCCCGGAGCAGGCCGCGCGGCCCGCGGTGACGGCCCGGCCGGCGATGGCTGACGCCGCGCCCAAGCAGGACCGGTCGCGGGAGACGCGCCGGCGCCTGCTGGAGACGACCATCCGGAGCCTGGCCCGGAACGGATGGGAGGTGTCGACGGTGGCTTTCATCGCCGCCGAGGCCGGCATCAGCCGCGGGGCCGTGCAGCACCACTTCCGGACCCGGGAGGCGCTCATCATCGCCGCCCTGGAGCACATGTTCGATGAACGGGCGGCCCTGCTCGATGCGCTGCCCGATCCCGCGGGCTCCGGCCCGGACCGGGTGCACACCGTGGTGACCGGCCTGGTCGACGCGATCGGCGGGGAGCTGTTCCGGGCCGCGCTGCAGGTGTGGACCGTGGCCGCCGCCGACCCGGAACTGCGGGCCGCGGTGGTCCCGCTGGAGCGGCACTTCGCCCGGGGCGTGCACCGGCGGGCCGTACGGCTGCTGCGGGTCGACGACACCGACCCGGCGGTCCGCGGTCTCATCCAGGCCACCCTGGATCTGGCCCGGGGCCTGGCGCTGGCCGACGTGCTCACCGACGACTCGCGCCGCCGGGCCCGGGTGGTCCGCGCCTGGTCGGATCAGCTGTTCGCGGCCTTGGCGGCGAGCGCCGGAACTTGATGTTCGTCGATGTCTTGACACCTCCGCCGGGCTGAGCTGGGCTGGTCCGGACAGGGAGGTGTCGACGATGACAGCATCCACCACCAGGCTCCGGCGCCTGATCACCGCCACCGTCGCGACGTTCGGCGTCGCGGCCCTCACCCTGACCGGCTCGGCCGTCGCGGCCGGCCGGCCCGCCGCTTGGACCGGCACCTGGTCCACGGCGGTGACCGGCCCGGCCACCCCGCCCCAGCCGCAGACCGTGTTCGACAACCAGACCCTGCGCCAGATCGTGCACACCAGCATCGCGGGCCGGTCCCTGCGGGTGCGGCTGTCCAACGAGTACGGCACCGAGCCGCTGGTGATCGGCGAGGCGCGGGTGGCCCGCAGCGCCGGCGGTTCCCGGCTGCTGGCCGGCACCGACCGCAGGCTCACCTTCGGCGGGCGGTCCTCGTTCAGCATCCCGCCCGGTGCGCCCGCGCTGAGCGATCCCGTGGCTCTGCCCGTACCGGCGCTCTCCGATCTCGCGGTGAGCATCCACCTGCCGCAGCGCACCGCGGCCGCGACCGTGCACGGCTCCGCCTTCCAGACCAACTACGTCGCCGCCGGCAACGTCACCCGCTCCCCGGCCCTGACCGGCGCGACCGCCATGACGTCCTGGTACTTCCTCTCCGGCGTCAGCGTCGCCACCGCGCCACGGGCGGCCTCGGTCGTGGCGTTCGGCGACTCCATCACCGACGGTGCGATCACCACGGTCGACGCCGACCACCGCTGGCCCGACTTCCTGGCCCGCCGGTTGCAGGGGCAGGCCTCGCTGCGGCACCTGGGCGTGCTCAACAAGGGCATCGGTGGCAACCGCCTGCTGTACGACGGCAACACGGTGGCCGGCACCCCGTTCTCCGGGATCGGGCCGCTCTTCGGCGACAGCGCGCTGCGCCGCTTCGACCGTGACGTGCTGGCCCAGCCGGGCGCCCGCGCGGTGATCGTGCTGCTCGGCATCAACGACATCGGCCAGCCGACCTCACTGGCTCCGCCGTCCGAGGCGGTGACCGCCGACGAGCTGATCGCCGGCTACCGGCAGCTGATCGCCCGGGCCCACGAACGCGGCCTGCGGATCATCGGCGCCACCCTGACACCGTTCCAGGACACCACGATCACCGGTTACTACAGCGCGGAGAACGAGGCCAAGCGGGCCGCGGTCAACCGCTGGATCCGGACCAGCGGCGAGTACGACGGCGTGATCGACTTCGACCGGGCGGTCCGGGACCCGGCCCAGCCGTTGCGCATCCTCGCGCGCTACGACAGCGGCGACCACCTGCACCCCAACGACGCCGGGATGCAGGCCATGGCGGACGCCATCCCGCTGCGACTGCTCCAGGTGACCGGCGACCGGGTGGCGGCCCAGTGACCCGCCGCCCTTGTCACCCGGCGGGGGTGGCGGCTCAGCGACCCGCCGCCTCGCCACCTCGACCGGGCCGCGGCTCAGTGAGCGGCGACCGTCACTGCGGTGGGATGGCGTAGGCCAGCGGCACGGGCAGTGGCTCGTCGCCCCACATGCCGGTCAGCACCGGGCCGGTGACCCGCTGGCTGGTGCCGAGGCGGCGCAGCACGGCCAGCTCCACGTCGTCCGTCACGATCACCGTCGGGTCCTCGTCGACGACCCGGTGCACGCTGCCGGCGGCCGGGACCGGGGCGTCCCCGGTCCCGCTGCCGCTGACGGTCATGGCGGGCGCGCGGGTCTCGCGCCGGCCGTCGACCTCGAAGTACTCCTCCGCCTGGGTGCCGCCGGCGTGGATCACCCGGGCCAGCGCCGCGGCGTAGACCGGGTCGCCGCAGGCGTCGTAGACCCAGCGGCGGCCCAGGGCCGAGTGCTCGGTCGTGCCGATCAGCCACTCCTCGGCGCCGTCCAGGGGTGCGTCACGATACGTGAGCGGGACCTGCAGGACCGGGCCGTCACCGGCGCGGACCAGCATCGTCTCCAGGCCGACCGCGCCGGCCGGGTCGTCGAAGCGGAAGGCCGAGACCCGGGTCACCTCGGCCTCCGGCGGGCCGGCGAACCACGGGCGGCCGGGCAGCCAGCCCGCCAGCAGCTCAAGCTTGGTCGGGGTCAGATCCGCGCGGTGCAGCAAAGCCATCCGCTGAATCTAGAGGACCGGCCCGGAGGGCGCAGAACTGCCCGCCGCCTTCCGGTCACGGCGGGCGGCGCGCAGCACCTTGGCGACCATGGCCGGCCGGAGCAACGCGGACCCGGGCGCGAGCAGGTGCTGCACCCGTACGACCTGCCGGATCACCTCCGGCGAGACGTGGGTGGCGCGGAAGATCTGCCGCTGGTACCAGTGCGTCAGGGCGAGCCCGCGCGGCTTGGGACCCTGCGTGCCGGGGTAGGCGAAGTCGGTCGTGGCGGCCATCTCCCAGGCGACGGCGATCGGCTTGGCGCTGCGGCGGTAGAAGTCACGCGCCATCGCCACGCTCGGAGCGCGGTGCCGATCGAGACACTCCGCCAGCGTGACGGCTTCCAGCGCGGCGACCGTCATGCCGTGCCCGTACACGGGATTGAAGCTGCACAGCGCGTCGCCCACGGCCACGTACCCCGCCGGGATCCGGCGCAGCCGTTCGAAGTGCCGGCGCCGGCTGGTCGGATAGGTGTAGGCCACCGGATCGGTCAGCGGCTCCCCGGTACGCAGCAGCTCGGCGATCGTGCCGTCCGGCAGGCTCTCGGCGAAGCGCTGGTAGCCCTCGGGATCGGTGGGTGCCTGCTCGCCGTGGAAGCCGCCGAGGGTCACGAGCCACCGGTCGCCCTCGACGGAGAACGCGGCACCGTAGCGCCGATGCTCCGGCGGGCTCTCGGCGAGCACGATCATCCCAGGTCCCGGCAGACACTTCGGCCGGCCGCTGACCAGGCGGGTCGTGTAGTGCACGCGTACGGTGATCACCGACTCCGGCGGGCTCGGAAAGCCGAGGTCGTGCAGCCAGCGGTCGGAGCGGCTGCCGCGACCGCTGGCATCGACCACCAGCCCGGCCGGCAGCTCCCGGCCATCGGCCAGGGTCACGCCGGTGACCCGCTCGCCGGCCCGGCCGGTCAGCCCGGCCACCGCGGTCTCGTCGAGAACGCTCACCCGGGGCAACGCCCGCACCCGCCGCTGCACACAGCTCTCCAGCAGCGGCCGGCTCATGGCGAGCATCGTGACGCCGCTGTCGGCCCGCACGCGGTAGCCGTCGAGCTGCCAGACGTGCGCGTCCCTGGCCACGTCGATCCACCGTGCGCCGAGCGCGAGCAGCTCGTCGGTCAGCCCGGGGAAGAGCTTCTCCAGGGCGTCGCGGCCGACCGCGAGCAGGGCGTGCGGGTGGGCGCTCTGCGGCACGCCGCGGCGGCTGTCGGGCCCGGTCGGCAGCCGGTCCCGATCGACGACCGTCACCCGGTCGAACCGGTCGGCCAGCACCCGCGCGGCAGCCAGACCGGCCATGCCGGCCCCGATGACCACGGCATCGTCACCCATCTCTCGATGGTGGCACTTCGGCCGGCCAGGGGTCCTATCCGGAATCTGTCAGTGCTGGACCGTCGGCGGGGACATGCGGTCGCGGCGGTGGTGGGACAGGCCGGTGTGGTGGCTGTCGCCCGGGTGGCTGGCCGGGTCCACGTGCACAGTCGCGCCGGTCAGGCGCGGCACCTGGTGGGTCAGTTGGTGCTCGGCGTCCGCGGCGATCTCGTGCGCGGCCAGCAGGCTCAGGTCCGCGTCCACCACCACGGCCGCCTCCGCGTGCATCCGGTGCCCGATCCAGCGCAGCCGCAGTCCGGACACGTCGCGTATGCCCGGGACCGCCCGCAGCGATTCCTCCGCCCGGTCCACCAGCTCCGGGTCCACCCGGTCCATCAGCCGCCGGTACACCTCCCGGGCGGCGTCCTTGAGCACGAACGCGATCACCGCCGTGATGGCCAGGCCGACGGCCGGGTCGGCCCACTGCCAGCCGAACCACGCGCCGGCCGCGGCGACGACGACGGCGAGGGAGGTGAAGCCGTCGGTGCGGGCGTGCAGGCCGTCGGCGACCAGGGCCGCCGAGCCGATGCGCCGACCGACCCCGATGCGGTAGCGGGCGACGATCTCGTTGCCGGCGAAGCCGATCACGCCGGCGGCCAGCACCCACGGCAGGTGCGTCATGGTCTGCGGGTGCAGCAACCGGTTGACCGCGGTCCAGCCGGCGGCGACCGCCGAAGCGGCGATCACCAGCACGATCAGGATGCCGGCCAGATCCTCGGCCCGGCCGAAACCATAGGTGTACGCCCGGGTCGCGGCCCGGCGGCCGAGCAGAAAGGCAATACCCAGGGGTACGGCGGTCAGCGCGTCAGCGACGTTGTGCAGAGTGTCGCCGAGCAGCGCCACCGAGCCGGAGAACACGACCACGGCCGCCTGCAGGGCCGCGGTGACACCCAGCACCACGAGCGAGATCCACAGAGCGCGAAGTCCCTCCCGCGACGACTCCAGGGCCGGGTCGACCTTGTCGGCGCTGTCGTGCGAGTGCGGGGTGACCTGGTGGCGCAGGCGGTCCCACCAGCCGTCGTGGTGACTGTGCTCGTGGTCGCTCATCGCTGCTCCCCTGCCGTTCTGGTGGCCCGTGCCGCGCACCGATAATATGTGCTCATGTACGCACGCGACAACGGTGCAACTGCCAGTGACCGGCAGGAACCGTTCATGAGCGACGACGTCATCCAGGCGGCGACGGTCACCCTCGGGATGCTGGCCGACGGCACGAGGTTGCGGCTGATGGCCGCTCTGGTCGACGCGGAGAGCGACGTGACCGCCTTGACCCGCCTGGTGGGCGCGGCGCGGCCGGCCGTGTCGCAGCATCTCGGCAAGCTGCGCCTCGCCGGGCTGGTCCGGACCCGCCGCGACGGCCGCCGCTCGGTGTACGCGGTCACGGACCCGCACGTACGCCGCCTCGTGGTCGAAGCGCTACGGATGGCGGAGCACCGGGTCACCGACCGCCCGGCCCATCACACAAACGCACCCGTCCCCGCGCCACGGTGATCCCGGTCAACCCACCACCCGCGCTCCTCGGTCCTGCGCCACCGTGATCCCCGTCAGCGCACCACCCCGCACTACTCAGTCCCGCGCCACCGTGATCCCCGTCAGCCCACCACCCGCGCTCCGCTGTCCCGTGCCACGATCAGACCGCCCGGCCCACCACCCGAGCACCGCCGAAGAACCGTCGACTTGCATCCGGTACCCAGGTACGGGTTTACCGTCGGACCATGACCGAAGAAGACCCGGTGTGGGTGCCCGAGGCCTGCACCTTGCCCACCGTCGACCAGCCGCTGCGGCTGGCCGAGTTCGACGACCTCTTCGCCACCGCGCTGCGTGATCAGCGGCGGCTGTCACCCACCGTGCTGCGGTGGCGGCTCGATCCGGCCGCCGAGCCGGTGGCCCGCGACCTCACCGCCCGGGAGAGCTCGTGCTGCTCGTTCTTCATGTTCACCTTCGCCGCAGACAGTGAAGGTGAGCATGAAGCAGTGAACCTCGACGTCCAGGTGCCGGCCGCCCAGATCGCCGTGCTGGACGCGCTGGCCGGCCGGGCCGTCGCCGGGATGGCCGCGTGAGCGGCCTGCGCAGCAGTGCGGTCGCCGCCGCCGCGGGGGTGAATCTCCAGACGCTGCGCTACTACGAGCGCCGAGGTCTGCTCGCCGAACCGGACCGCAGCCTGGGCGGGCACCGGATGTACCCGCCCGAGGCGGTCACCGTGCTGCGGGTGATCAAGGCGGCGCAGCGGCTCGGCTTCACCCTCGAGGAGATCGCCGACCTGCTGGAGACCGGCCGGCACCGGCACGGGCGGGCCCGCGATGCCGGGCTGCGGTCCCGGGCGCAGGCCAAGCTGGCCGAGGTGGAAGCCAAGATCAGCGACCTGCAGGTCATCGCGGGCACGCTGCGGGCGGCCGTCGACGCCGGCTGCGACGACCTGGTGACCTGCGCCGCCCAGCCCTGCTGCCCGATTCCGTTCGCCACTATCGCGGTAGGAGCCCCAGATGCCGACCCCCACTGACCCCGCCCGCCAGCTGCTCCCCAGCCCGACCGCCCCCGCCGACCGAGCCCACCCCTCGCCGGCACCCAGCCCAGCCGCCGCCGACCGCACACGCGTGCCGCTACCCGGCCTCAGCCGCCTCGCCGCCCGGGTCCGCCGACTGCTGCCACCCGGCCTGACCGGCCTAGCCGCTCTCGCCTGCGCAGCCTGCTGCGCCATCCCGCTGCTCCTGACCGCCGGCGTCCTGTCCGGCGCGACCTGGGCTGTAGCGGTGTCCTGGATGCCCGGCATCGCCGCGGTACTCACCGTCCTGGCCGTCGCCGCCTGGTGGCGCACCACCCGCCAGCGCCACCGCTCCGGCTGTGCCGGCGGCGCCTGCTCCTGCGCCACCCCGTGACCGCCACCCCGTGATCGCCACCCCGTGACTGCCACCGCCGATCCGGTCCGGATACCGTACCCAGAGTGATCATCGCCCGTTCGTTGCTGCTCTTCGTCCTGGCAGCGCTCGCCGAGATCGGCGGCGCCTGGCTGATCTGGCAGGGCTGGCGCGAACACCGTGGCCTGTGGTGGATCGCCGCCGGCGTGATCGCTCTCGGCGCGTACGGTTTCGTGGCCTGCCTGCAGCCCGACGCCACCTTCGGGCGGATCCTGGCCGCCTACGGCGGCGTCTTCGTCGCCGGCTCGCTCGCCTGGGGCATGGTCGTGGACAAGTTCCGCCCGGACCGGTGGGACCTCATCGGCGCCGGCATCTGCCTGCTCGGCGTCGCCGTGATCATGTACGCCCCGCGCGGCTCCTGACCGGCCGCGGCTACAGTCGGCAGTCGATGGAGACGTTGGTGCTCGCCGCCGCCGCGGCGTTCCTGCTGGCGTTGCTGTCGGCCGTGACCGGGTTCGGTGGCGGGGTGCTGTTGCTGCCGGTCTTCACCGCCTTGTTCGGGCTGCGGGTCGCGGTGCCGATGCTGACGCTGGCGCAGTTGTCGAGCAACGGCAGCCGGTTGTGGCTCAACCGCCGGGAGGTCCGGTGGCCGCTGGTGGGCTGGTTCGCCCTCGGCGCTGTGCCGTTCGCCGTGGGCGGTGCCGTCCTGCTGAGCCACGCTCCGCTGAGCCCGCTCAAGCGGGTGCTGGGCGTGTTCCTCATCGGGGTGGTGGCCTGGCGCCGGCTGCGCCCGCGCCCCGGCCGGCCCGGCGACCGGGCGTTCGTCGGTGTCGGCGCCGCGTCCGGGTTCGGGTCGGCGCTGCTCGGGTCGGTGGGCCCGTTGACCGCGCCGTTCTTCCTGGCGTACGGGTTGACGCGCGCGGCGTACATCGGCACCGAGGCCGCCGCCGCGCTGACCCTGCACCTGACCAAGACGGCCGCCTACGGCGCCGGTGGTCTGCTCACCGGGCGGATCGTGCTCTACGGCGCCGCGCTGACGCCGGTCATCATGGCCGGTGCGTGGACCGGCCGGAGGATCGTCGCCGCGATCAGCGACCGGGTGTTCGTCACGCTGGTCGAGGCCGGGCTGGTGGTCGCCGGACTCCTCTTCCTCCTCGGACTGGCCTGAACCTCACCACGCCGACCCGAGCATCAACCCAGACCGACCAGAGCATCACCAAGCCGACCTGAGCATCATCGTGCCGGTCCGAGCGTCATCAGGCCGACCTGAGCATCATCGTGCCGGCCCGAGCATCACCAAGCCGACCTGAGCATCATGGGGCCGGGTCCGGCCGCATGGCCGGGGACCGGTAGAGACTCGGAACCCGGAAGCCACCGAGCCACGCAGTCAACCGGGCCGCCTCCTCATCGAGGCACCGGCGACCGGCAGCCGACACCGGCTCCAGCAACCGCACCTTGACGACACCGGCGTCGTCCTGCACCCAGCTACCCACGGCCCGCCCATCCACCCAAGCCGTCGCGCCCGCGTTACCCCGGTTGTCAAAGAGCTGCTCGCGGTGCGGCCCGAGGTAGAAGTCCCGCCGCTGCCATCCCATGATCGTCGGATCGAGGACCGGCAGCAGCGCCGCCCACGGTCCCGGCTCGGGCACGTCGTCGAGGTCGTCGGGCAGGAGCCAGCCGGTGTCGCCACTGTCGAGCGAGACCGCGACGGCACCGAGCTCCCCGAGCGCCGCCCGCACCACGCTCCGGGTCGAGCCCAGCCACCAGACGAGGTCGTCCTCGGTGCCGGGTCCGAAGGTGAACAACCACCGGCGCACGAGCTCGCGATAGCCCTCGGCCGCCCCGCCGGGCGCGGGTACGTCGGTGAGCCAGTGCCGCATCAGGGTCCAGCGCGGCCGGGATGTGTACCAGCCCGCGGTGTTGGCGCCGCGCACGATGTCGGCGGTGGCTCCGAGGTGGGTCATCACCCGGGCCGCCGGCGACAGTCCGCCGGCCCCCACCGCCGTCTTCACGTCAAGCAGCGGCACCGCCTGCCGGATCTCCAGCGCCGAACGACCGTCCGGAGCGTCCGCGAGCGCGGCGAGGACCTCGGCCCGGGCGCGGTCGATCCAGTCGTGCCCGTCCTCGGCGAGTCCGGCCAGGACGGCGTCCTTGGCCAGGCGGGCCCGCTCGGTGCCCGCGACCCGGGCGGACGCGCTGGACCAGACCGCCGGCAGCAGCTCGTGCGGGACCACGAAGAGAGTGCGCCGCATGGCCAGCTGCTTGACCAGCGTACGGTCCGCGTAGAGCGCCCGGTCGACGTCGCCGATCTCGAGGGACCCGGCCCGTGCCCAGCAGGACAGGTAGACCGTGGCGGGCTCGGTGGCGTGCAGCACGGTCATCGCCCGCGTGACGGACTCCGGGGAGTCGGCCCGGAACGCGGGCGCCAGCGCGTGCCGGACCCCCAGGCGGGCGCGGCGTTCATGATCGGACACGTGACGCATCGGGCCATGCTGTCACGAGAGGCCGAGCTGCCACGAGAAGCCGAGCTGCCACGAGAAGCCGAGCTGCCACGGGAGACCGGGCGCCGGTG
This sequence comes from Actinoplanes sp. NPDC004185, assembly GCF_053603475.1. NCBI lineage: Bacteria > Bacillati > Actinomycetota > Actinomycetes > Micromonosporales > Micromonosporaceae > Actinoplanes > Actinoplanes sp. NPDC004185. The sequence continues at coordinate 117,613 of NZ_JBSGFR010000007.1, forward strand.
ACCGCTCAGTCGCCGGTGAGGTCGCGGCGGATCGCGACCATCGCGGCGATGATCGCCGCCAGGGTCCAGCCCAGCAGGATCAGCAGCTTCCGGACGTCGCCCGAGGCCGCGTCCAGGTAGGCCGAGAACGGCAGTGGTTCCTGCATCTTGCCGTACATGGCCTCGACGAAGATGATCCACGCCACGAAGCCGACGAACAGCATGGTCGCGCTGCGTGCGACGGCCGCCGCGGCGGCGCCGAGCACGGCCATGACCGGGGCGACCAGCAGGGTGATCAGGTATCGCTCGCGGTTGCCCTGGATCAGCACGATCAGACCGCTGATCGCGGTGAAGCCGAAACCCACGATCACGGTGGTGATCAGCTGGCCGATCAGCACCCGGATCCGCCGGGGCCGGGCCAGATACAGCAGTACGGCGGTCCGGTGCTGGAAGTGCTGGGAGACGCCGGTGACGCCGAAGCCGAACGCGCCCACGCCCGCCAGCAGCGCCCAGAAGTCGGAGCCGATCACGCCGAGGATGGTGCCCAGGCACGTGAAGATCGCGAGGGACAGCGCGCTGGACCGGATCGTCGACAGGCGATAGAGCTCGCTGCGCACCACGGCGATCATGGGACGGCCTCCTCGACAGCGGCGGGGCCTGGGGCGCTGACCAGGCCGAGGAAGATCTGTTCGAGGTTGGGGGCGTCGGTGGTCAGTTCGTGGATCGGCACCTGAGCCGCGAAGGCCAGCTCGCCGGCGTGCTCGGGCGTCAGCCCGATCACCTCCAGGGCGTACCCGTCGGTGTCGACCTGGGCCCCGGCTTCCTCGAACACGCGCCACAGCAGCTGCGGATCGCGGCCGCGGATCCGCAGTCGCGCGGGCGCCGAGCCGTACAGTTCGGCCAGCGGTGCCGCGTAGCGCACGGTGCCGTCCGCGATGATCACGACGTCGTCGATGAGCTGGGCCAGCTCGGCGAGCAGGTGGCTGGAGATCAGCACCGTGCCGCCGTTGCGGGCGTGCTCACGCAGCAGCTCCCGGAGCCAGGCGATGCCTTCCGGGTCCAGGCCGTTCGCCGGCTCGTCGAGGACCAGCACCGACGGCTCGCCGAGCAGGGCGGTCGCCACCGCGAGCCGCTGACGCATGCCGAGCGAGTAGTCGCCGCAGCGCTGCTCCGCGGCGTCGTCGAGGCCGACCTGCGCCAGCAGCGGGCCGATCCGGGCCCGATCGGCCCCGGTGAGCAGCGCCTGCGTCATCAGGTGGGCCCGCCCGCTCTGCCCGGGATGGCTGATGCCCTGCTCCAGGACGGCCCCGACCTGCCGGGCCGGATGGCTCAGCTCCTGGTAGCGCACTTTGTTGATCAGTGCCACGCCGGACGTCGGCCGGGTCAGGCCGAGCAGCATCCGCAGCGTCGTGGTCTTGCCGGAGCCGTTGAGCCCGAGAAATCCGGTCACGCGCCCGGGCACGGCGGAGAACGTCACGTCGTCGACGGCACGGACCCGCCCGTAGGACTTGGTCAACCCGATCACTTCGATCATCGCGCGCCATCATGGCAGGTCCGCTCACCGATGGGCCGGGATCCTCCACAGCACAGCCCGGGCTTCCCGGTCGGCGTGCCGCCGGACGGCGAGCAGCCAGCCGACGCCGACCAGCGACACGACGAGCAGCCCGCCCCAGGACAACGCGGTGAAGAGGTGGGTCTGGTCGGCGGTCGGCTGCGGCTGGTAGCCGCGTTCCAGCAGGGAGGACTGGTACGGCGTCCCGGTCAGCACCAGCGTCAACAGCAGGGCGATGCTGTGCATGCTGTCCCACAGGGCGTGCAGGGCCGAAACACCGAGGTACGCCAGCAGCAGCCGCCAGGTCAGCGCGAAATGTTCCCGTCCGCTGGCGGAGAACAGCACGCCGCCGAGGATGGCCGTCCACAGGCCGTGACCGACGGGAGCGAGCAGCCCGCGCAGCAGCTCGGTCTGGACCAGCTGCATCAGCGACAGACCCTGCTCGGTGAACAGGGCGGTGAAGGCGTACCCGGCCGATTCGAAGGCGGCGAAGCCGAACCCGACGGAGGCGCCCAGGATCAGCCCGTCCGCGGCGTACTTGTGCTGCAGCCGGCGGGTCAGGACGGCCAGGACGGTGAGCTTCGCGGCCTCCTCGATCAGGCCCACGCCGAGGAACAGGCCCGGGGAGGGGTGCAGCAGGTAGGACTCCAGCAGGGAGGCCGCCAGCACCCCGAGCACCCCGCCGGTGACGAACGTGGTGAACAGCAGCTCGGCGGTGACCTCGCCGCTGTGCCGGCGGCCGAAGGCCCAGACCACGAAGGACACCGGTACGAGGAAGCTGCCCAGCAGGACCAGCGTCGGGATCAGATTGGGGTTGCCCGTCACGAAGGTGACCACGACCGTGAGGATCCACAGCACCAGGCCGGTGAGGAACACCCGCAACCAGCTCCGGCGGCGCCTGGGGGCCGGGTGGACGGCCCGTTCGGCCGTGCTGACGTCGTCCATGGTCTTCTCCTCGTGTGCGGCTCGGCCCGCCGCATACCCGCGTCAGCCCAGATCTACGCTGGTGACCATGCGCGAGTCGGAGCAGTCGCGGTGGTTCGAGGACCTGCGACCCGGCGAAGGGTTGTGCCCGCCCCGGGCCGACGTCGGCTCGGACGCCGCGACGCTGTCGCTGGACGGCTCCTGGCGGTTCCGCCTGGCCCCCACAGTCGACGCTGTCACCAGCGGCTTCGCCGATCCCGGCTTCGACGACCAGAGCTGGGACACCCTCGCCGTGCCGGCGCATTGGCAACTGCACGGGTACGGCGCACCGGCGTACACCAATGTCCGTTATCCGTTCCCGGTCGATCCGCCGCACGTGCCCGACGAGAACCCCACCGGCGAGTATCGCCGGGTCTTCGACCGGCCGGCCGGCTGGCCGGCAGGTCCCGCGGTGATCCGTTTCGAGGGCGTCGACTCCTGCTGCAAGGTGTGGCTGAACGGTGAGGAGCTGGGGCACGCGAAGGGCAGCCGGCTGCCCGCGGAGTTCGCCGCCGGGGGCCTGCTGCGGCCGGGCCGCAACGTGCTGGCGGTACGGGTGCACCAGTGGTCCTCCGGCAGTTACCTCGAGGACCAGGACATGTGGTGGCTGTCCGGCATCTTCCGGACGGTCCGGCTACTGGCCCGGCCTGAGGGCGGACTGGGCGACGTGTTCGTGCACGCCGCCTACGACCATGTCACCGGGCGGGGCACGGTCTCGATCGACACCGACGTCCCGGCCCGGCTGACGGTCGCCGAGCTCGGCCTGGTGGACGTGGACGCGGCCGGCCCGCACGTCATCGACCGGGTGGAACCGTGGTCGGCCGAGACGCCCCGGCTCTACACCGCGCGGCTGCGGACCGCGGCGGAAGGCGCCGACATCCGGATCGGTTTCCGTACGGTGGCGCTGGCCGGCGGCCGATGGACGGTGAACGGGACTCCGGTGTCGCTGCGCGGCGTCAACCGGCACGAGTGGGACCCCGACGCCGGGCGGGCCGTACCGGTGGCGGTGATGCGCCAGGACCTGCTGATGATGAAGCAGCACAATCTCAACGCCGTACGCACCAGCCACTATCCGCCGGCGCCGGCGTTCCTGGACCTCTGCGACGAGCTGGGCCTGTGGGTCGTCGACGAGTGCGACCTGGAGACCCACGGGTTCGCCGCGACCGGCTGGCGCGGCAATCCCAGCGACGACCCCCGCTGGGCGCCCGCCTTCCTGGACCGGGCGCAGCGGATGGTCGAACGCGACAAGAACCATCCCAGCGTCATCGCCTGGTCCCTGGGCAACGAGGCAGGCACAGGCCGCAACCTGGCCGCCATGGCCCACTGGATCCGCGACCGCGACCCCTCCCGCATGATCCACTACGAGGGCGACCGGGACAGCACCTACACCGACTGCTACAGCCGCATGTACGCCTCCCCGGACGAGGTCACCACGATCGGCCGCGGCGAGGAGCCACCGACCCGCGATCCGGCCGCCGACGCGCACCGCCGGTCGCTGCCGTTCATCCTCTGCGAGTACGCCCACGCGATGGGCAACGGCCCGGGTGGGCTGGCGGAGTACCAGCGGCTCTTCGACACGTACCCCCGATGTCAGGGTGGCTTCGTCTGGGAGTGGATCGACCACGGCATCCGCCGGCCGGTGCCGGGCGGCGAGGGCCACTACTTCGCGTACGGCGGCGACTTCGGCGAACCGCTGCACGACGGCAACTTCGTGGCGGACGGCCTGGTGTTCCCGGACCGCACCCCGTCGCCGGGCGTGCTCGAGCTCAAGAAGGTCAGCGAACCGATCGGTCTCACCGTCGATCCGGACCTGGCTGAGGTTCAGGTCAACAACAAGTACGACTTCCGCGACACCGCACACCTGACCTTCGACTGGACGGTGCAGGAGCAGGGAGTCACGGTGGCCGATGGCTTCCTCACCGTGCCGATCGCCCCGGCCGGCGCTCAGGTCTCCGCCGGCTTGCCGGAACTGCCCGCCGCCGGCGCGGACACCTGGCTGACGGTTCGGGCCCGGCTGGCGCACGACGAGCCGTGGGCCCCGGCCGGCCACGAGATCGCCTGGACCCAGGTGCAGCTCCCAGCCCCGGCGCCCGGGTGGCCGACGAAGACGAGCCATCCCGTGCGGACGGACGACAACGGACTGGTACGGGTCGGCGATGCCCGGTTCGACCCGCGCACCGGTCTGCTGCTGAGCCTGGACGACCTACCGGTGACCGGCCCCCGGCTGGACCTGTGGCGCGCGCCGACGGACAACGACGCCCCACCCCGCGACGTCCGCGACGCGGTGGCGAGCGAATGGCGCCGGATCGGCCTGAACCGCCTGCAGCACCGCGTCATCGGTATCGGCGCGGACGGTGACACCTTTGTGGTCCGCACCCGGGTCGCCCCGGCCGCCACCGATCTGGGAGTCGTCACCACCTACCGCTGGACGGCCGCGGACGACGGCGTGACGCTGTCGGTCGCCACCGAGCCGGTCGGGGCGTGGAGCGGCGTCCTGCCCCGGATGGGTCTGCACCTGGCCGGCCCGGCGGAACTGGACGCGGTGGAGTGGCTCGGCGACGGCCCGGGCGAGGCGTACGCCGACAGCCGGCAGGCGGTGCGGTTCGGCCGGTACCGCCTGAGGGTGGACGAGATGCAGACGCCGTACGTCCATCCTCAGGAGAACGGCAACCGCACCGGCGTGCGCTGGGCCCGCATCACCGCGCCGGACGGCAACGGCCTGGAGGTGATCGGCCACCCGACGTTCGAACTGTCGGTGCGACGCTGGACGAGCGCTGATCTGGCCGCGGCCCGGCACCCGTACGAGCTGAAGCGGTCCGATCGGGTGCACCTTAATGTTGACCTCGGCCAGAACGGGCTCGGGTCAGCCTCATGTGGGCCGGGTGTCCTGCCGCGATACCAGTTGGCGGCCGACCGGGCGTACACGTTCGAGGTGGGGTTCCGCAGGCTCGGGCCGGCTCGGTGATCGGGGCCGCTCGGCCTCGCGACCCCTCCCGGGCCGCAACCACCCCGACGAGCCCCGGCCCATCCCGAGCACGCCCCGCCGGACCACGCCGCGCCGCACCGGTCCGGGGACCGTTCGATCCCCGGACCGTGTGCCGGTCAGAGGCCGGCGTCTCCCGCCGCGTCCGCTTCCTGGACCGCCGAGCTTGTCCGCGCCGCGGCGCGCTCCTCGCCCTTCGCCTCGCGCTCCGGCAAGCTCCGCTTGGCCGACACCCGAGCCGCCGCCGATCCCTGCTCCCCCGCGACGCCACCGCGGATGCGGTTGTTCGCCGCCACCTTGGCCGCCGGGGTGTTGGATGTTGTCGTCAGCTTGCCGTCGATGATGTTGTCGTCGACATTCACCCCGCCCGTGGTGTTGGTGATGCTCACGTCACGACCCCAGTAGCCACCTGAGGCGCATCCGTCCAGGGTGCCGTTCGGGCCCAGCTGAACCCCGCCCAGGTTGCCCGCGAACGTTGCCCGGCCGCGGACCGCGCTGCCGCAGATCACGCTTCCGGTTGCGCTGTTGAGCACCGACAGGGTGCCGTCGACGAACGAGTCGTGCACGTCGGTGTAGTAGCTGCCCGTCGTGCTCACGTTGCCGGTCACGTCCGTGTTGCGGTCGAGGCGGATCTCGCCCGCGCTCGCGGTGACCGTGCCGTCGATGGCCGCGTTCTCCGCGAACAGGAAGCTGTCGTTCGTCGCGGATCCCTTGGGCCGTAACGTGATCGAGCCTGTTCCGGTGTCCTTGAGGAACACGCCGTAGCCGCCGGGGGCGAGCTCGATGCCGCCACCGATGGCGGTCGTGCCGGCGTCGAGGTAGCCGTCCGCGGCGACCTGGATCTCACCGCTGATGCGGCCGCCGGTCACGACGAGGTTCGCGCCCGCGGCCACGCTGACGTTGCCGGTGATGGTCGTGCCGGTCAGCGCGCACGACTGGCCGGCCGGCACCAGCAGGTCGTTCGGCACGGTCACCGCGCCGCCGGTGCCGACGCAGTGGGTGACCAGGTCGGCGCTTGCGCTGGTGGGGGCGATCGTCAGCGCCGCGGCGGTGACGACGGCGGTGACAGTGGCCAGCTTCGCGGCGGTACGTCTCATCGTTGTGCTCCCTTGACGACGTCGGAGCGGGCCGCGGCCCGCACGATGGTTCCCTGCTGGCGGGCGGTGAGCCGGCCCGCGGCGACCAGCGGCGCCGTGACCGTCTCGACGTGCCGGACGAAGGCGGCGTGGGTCGGGTAGCCGGCGTGTTCGGCGATCAGGTCGTTGATCGTGCAGCCGTTGCCGGTGTCGGCGTTGGCGATGCCGGTGTCCTGACTGCCGATGATCACCGTGGCGCGGGTGTCCGGGACCGGGCAGTCACCGGTGGCCGGCGGCACGACCGTGAAGGTCACCGACTTCTCCGCCGCGGCGTTCCCGGCCACGTCGGTGGCGCGGTAGCGCAGGGTGTGCGCGCCCGGTGCCCGGACGGCGACCGCTGACGTGTACGCCGTCCAGCCGCCCGAGTCGAGCGCGTACTCGATCGAGGCGACCCCCGATCCGGCATCCGAGGCCGTGACCGTCACGACCGCGCTGCCGTCCGCCTCGGTACGCACCGCGACAGACGTCACCGGCGGCGTGGTGTCAGGAACCGGCGCCGCGACCACGGTGAAGCTGACCATCTGCTCGGCCGAGGTGTTGCCGGCGACGTCCGTGGCCCGGAAGTGCACCATGTGCGATTTGACCGTGCCGACCACGACGGGCGCCGCGTACACCGCGAAGGCACCACCGTCCACGTTGTACTCGATCGTCTTCACCCCGGACTCCGCATCGGTGGCCGTGATGGCGACCGTGGCCTTGCCGACGTACTGCCCGGCGGTGTCCCGGTCGCCGGTGACCTGAGACGTGACCACCGGTGGTGTCGTGTCCTCCCCCGGCCCCGGTTCAGCCACCGTGAACGAGACCGACCCGGCCGCCGAGGCGTTGCCCGCCTTGTCGGTGGCCCGGAACTGCACCGAGTGGTCACCGACGGCGGTCACCGTCACCGGAGCCGTGTACGGCGTCCAGCTCGTGTCGTCGACCTGGTACTCGACCGTGTCGACGCCCGAACCCGCGTCGGAGGCGGAGACTGTCACCGTCGCGCTGCCCAGGTAGTCACCGGCGGCGTTCCGCTCGCCCGAGACCTGCGCGGAGACCGTGGGCGCGGTGGTGTCCCCGCCTCCCCCGCCGTCGGTGACGACCAGCTCGCCGACCATCGAGCTGTGCCCGGGGATCGAGCAGAAGTAGCGGTACTTGCCCGGCGTCAGGGTGACGGTCGCCTGGTGCCGTCCGTTGTTCGTGTCAAAGGGGCTGGCCAGGATGTTCAGGTTCACATCATGGTTGTAACCCTCACTGGTGGTGTCGAAGGTCAGCGTGTGCGGCATGCCGGTGGTGTTGCCGGTGGCCGCACTGTTCTCGAAGATGATCGTGGTCGCACCGGCGGTGGCCGAGGCGGGCGTGGACTTGTAGCGGGTGATGTCGTCGTCGGTCGTCCAGGTCAGGGTCCCCGCGGCGGCGGCCGGAGAGACCGCCACCGGGGACACGACCAGCAGGAGGCCGAGCAGCGCCACCTTCAGGAAGCGGGAAGTCATAGGGCCCTCACCCGGATGTTCTGGAAGTCCATCAGGTCGGTGTCGCTGTGGTTCTGCAGCCCGATGAAGCCGCTGGTGAACTGCCGCAGATCGGTCGGCGGGTCACCGGCGCGCGAGGACTGCTTGCCGGGCGTGTTGTCGAACTCGTTGATGACCACGCCGTTGCGCAGGATCGTGTAGTGCTGACCCACGACGCGCACCTCGTAGGTGTTCCAGATGTTCTTCGCGGTGACCCGGGCGTCGGCGAGCGTCACCGGGTCGAAGTTGTAGATCGAACCGGTCTTCTGCGGTTCGCCGGTGTCACCGTCGTAGAGCTGGATCTCGTGCCCGCAGTAGATGGCCACCCACGCCTGCGACGTCTGGGCCGAGCCCGTCGTGCCGCAACTGCCCGGCGGGCGTTCGTCGAGCGGGATGCGCGGGTCCGGGAACCGGGTGAAGACGCCGCTGTTGGCGCGGGCCGTGCCCGGTGCCACGTCCCGGAACTGGAGCTTGAGGGAGAAGTCGCCGAAGGGCTTGGTGTACCAGAGCATCCCGAGCCCGCCGCTGGACCGCAGTGAGCCGTCCGGCTGGATGGTGAACTGCCCGGTGGGCGCCTGTTCCCAGCCGAGCAGCGACTGGGCTGTGCCGTCGTACAGCGGCTCGTAGCCCTTGTGCCCGGGCCGGCCGACGGCCGACCCGGCAGCCGCGCGGGTCAGGGCGCCGGCTTCGCGGCTGGTGAGATCGAGCGTACGGGTGACCGCGGTGACGTGCCGCACGAAGCTGTCGTGGTCGGCCCAGCTGCTCTCGTCGTCGATGAGATCGTTGATGGTGCAGCCCTCACCGACCGTCCTGTTCGGAACTCCCGTATCCGTCTGGTCCACCCACACCGTGGTGCGGGTGTCCGGCGTCGCACAGCCGACCGTCACGGCGACCTGCGTCGTCGCCGTCTCACCACCCGCGTAGGTCACCGTCAGCTTCGCGGTGTACTTCCCGACCTTGGCGTAGGTGTGGCGCGGATTGGCCTCGGTCGAGGTGCCGCCGTCGCCGAACTCCCAGCGGTACGACACTCCGCCGGAGCGGGAGCCGGAGAACGCGATGGTCAGCGGCTTGTTCTGGACGGCGACCGAGGACGCGGCCGGGGCCGGGGTCGGGGCACCGCCCTGATAGGTGATCCTGATCAGCTTCTGGTTGGCATGAAGGCTGAAGAAGCCGCCGCCGTAGTCCAGCAGATACAGCGCGCCGTCCGGGCCGAACTTGGCGTCCATCCAGCTCTGCAGCCGGGCGTCGCCGTTACCGCTCGGGATGATGGCCCGCAGCGACTCACCGAAGACCGGCGGTGCCTGCCGCGGGACCCCGGCCGGGTCGACGGTGACCGCGACGCGGTTGGAGGCGTTCGACTGGTCGCCGATGAACCACTTGTCGTCCCAGTACTGCGGCCAGGCCACGCCGCTGGCGGTGTCCACCAGGTCGCGGTGGTACGTCGGGCCGGACATGATCGCCTGCCCGCCACCGCGCAGGTACGGCTGGGTGTAGGTGGCGTCCGCCTTGACGTAGGTGGGGATGCCGCTACCGTCGGCCCGGGGCGGGAAGACGGGTCCGCCGCCGTCGGGTGCGTACCAGATCATGTTGTCGCGAGCCGGCGGGATGTCGACCAGGCCGGTGTTGCGCGGCGACCCGTTCTTGAGGTTGTCGCAGTCGTACCAGCCGGTCAGGACGGTGGCGTCGGTGCTGCTGCGGTCCCGGTACGGCTGCTTGTTGCCCATGCAGTACGGCCAGCCCTGGTTGCCCGCCGAGGTGATGATCGTGGCGGTCTCGTACTTGGCCGGACCCAGCGTCGGGCTCGGCGACGCGGCGTCGGGGCCGACCCAGCCGGCGGTCAGCCACTGGCGTTCCGGGTCGATCGCGAGCCGGGCGATGTTGCGCACGCCCATCACGTAGATCTCCGGGCGGGCCTTCTCGGTGCCGGGCGGGAAGAGGTTCCCGGCCGGGATCGTGTACGTGCCGTCCGCCTCCGGGTGGATTCGGATGATTTTGCCGGCGAGGTCGTTGGTGTTGCCCGCGGTCCGGCGGGCGTCCTGGAACGAGACGCCCTGGTACTCGGCGGTCCAGTTGTTGCCGGAGTAGCCGCTCGAGCCCTCCGACGAGTTGTTGTCGCCGGATCCGACGTACAGGTTGCCCTGCTTGTCGAAAGCCATGCCGCCGCCGGCGTGGCAGCAGCTGTGGATCTGCACCGCGAACTGCAGCAGATCCTTGCGGCTCGCCTGATCGATGGTCTGGGTCGCCTTGTCGTAGGTCAGCCGCGAGATGGTGCGCCGGCCGATCCGCTTCTCCCGGTCGATGGAGTCGTGCGGCATCCAGTAGACGTAGAGCCAGCCGTTGGTCGCGAACGCCGGGTCGGGCACGATGCCGAGCAGGCCCTCCTCGTTCTTGACCAGTTCGGAGCCGCTGCCCCGGTTGCCCATGACCGGCAAAGTGGTCAACAGCTTGACCTGCTTGGTCTTCGGGTCGTAGGAGTGGATGGTGCCGCACCCGAGGCCGACCTTGGGGTCGGCCCAGTCGACGATCGGTCCGCTCGGGCAGGCGGCCTTGCCGACGTAGAAGACAGTGCCGTCGTCGGCGATGGTCAACCCGTGCGGCTCGCCGATCTGGTCGAGCTCACCGGTCTTGTTGGCCGCGGTGAGCCGTTCGACCTTGTAGTTGGCGGCGATGGTGGCCTGACAGTCACCGCGTTCGACGCCGGTGGTCCAGCGCAGGGCGCCGGCGAGATGCGTGCGGAAAGCGGGTTCGCCGTAGCTGCCCTCGGTGTGGCCCATGCCGGTGTAGAAGGATCGGCCGCCGTCGTAGTCGCGGCACCAGGAGACCGGGTGGAACGGCCCGTTCGCGCTCGGGCCCGGGTCGTAGAAGCGTTCCTCGACCTGCGCGACCGTGTGCACCGTGCCGACCGGGTTCGGATCCCAGTTGTACCAACGGTCGGCGCGCTTGACGGTCGTCGGCAGGCTCTTCGTCGCCGGGTGCTGCCGGTCGAGGATGTCCACGACCGCCTCGTTGACGCCCGGCGGCTGCGGTGCCGTCGTCGCGCCGGTGAACAGCCGCAGCTCGGCCAGCTGGATCAGCGGCTCACCACCGTTGGCGGTGATGTTCAGCCGGTAGTGCTTGTACTCGGCCGCGCCGGTGACCTCGAACCTGCGCATGACGAAGCGGTCCGGCCATGTCTGCCCGGTCCGCTTGTCCACATCGGACCAGCTCGTGCCGTCGGTGGAGCCCTGCAGGGTCCAGTCCTTCGGGTCCCGGCCGACGAAGTCGTTGGCCGAGGTGAGCGAGTATCCGGTAACCGCGGTGGGCTTGTTCAGCTCGTAGGCGACCCAGGCGGTCGGCGTTCGCACCAGCCACTTCGTGTTCGCGTCACCATCATTCAGCTTCTCTTTGGTTTCGTTGGGCGCGTTCTCCCCGCTCGCGGTCACCTTGGCGACCGGCTCGGGCACCGGAGCGCTGCCGGCCGGCCGAGTGCCGATCAGCCCGGTGAACCAGGCCGAGTCCAGCTGCGCGCTCGCCGCGTCGGCGATACCCACAAAACCGTTGCCCGCCTTCACATAGCTCTGCAGCGCCGCTTCCTGCGGCCGGCTGAGCGCGGCGCCGGCGGCCGACATGAACACCACCGCGCGATACCGGGCGAGCGTGGCGGGCGTGAAGGTCGCCGGGTCGGTGGTCTCGGTGACAGCGATGCCGTCCGCCTGCCCGAGCTCCTTGATCGCCTGGGCCGCGCGGGCCACCGGATCCTGCTGCTCGGCGACCGGCCCGTGAAAGACCAGCACTTCCACGGCCACGGCGTTTTCCCGTACGGCCGGAGCAGCGTGCGCGACCGCAGCCGACCCGCCCACCATGAGCACGGCCACAGCCAGTGCCCTCCGCAGGAGTAGTCCTCGCCTCATCCCAAGCCCCCTTGCTCGTCAGCCGTGCTGCGCTGTGTGGACGTGACCCTGAAAACGATGGATGGCCTCCTCGGCACCGGGCGGCATGCTGCCGTCGGCGTTACGGACCAGGAAGATCCCGGCCATCCCGCCGTCGGAGTGGAACTGCACGTGGCAGTGGTACATCCAGGCGCCGGGCCCGACGCCCTCGCCCGCCAGCACCTGGAAGCCGAAGGAGCTGCCCGGGTTGAGGTCCTTGTTGTCGATGACCTGACTCGGATCCGCGGGACCTTCGAGCATGCCGGTGCGGTTGTCGGCCCAGCGATGCGCGTGCAGGTGGAACGTGTGGAAGGTGCCGCCGTGCCCGATGGCGAGCCACTCGACACGCTGCCCGAGGTTGGCCTCGAACATCGGCGTGTCCGGCGCCATCCGATTGTTGATCATCATGTCGTTGAAGACCACGGTGAACTGCTTCTCCGGCAGGATGTCGCCGCGGCGCCGGACGACCAGCGCGCCGTACAGTCCCTTGGCGACCCCGCCGGTGCCGTGATCCGTGCCCATCGCGTGGTCGTGGTAGTGCCAGTAGCCGGCGCTGCCGGGCATGAACCGGCGCCCTTCAGCGGCGAACATCTCCCGCGACCGCCACACATAGGTGCGGGTCTCCCCCGGCTTGTTGAAGGAGTCGTTGAAAGGACTGCCATCGGAATCGGTGCTGTAGTCGACGCCGTGCGGGTGGATGGACAGCCGCTGGTTGGTCGTGTTGACCAGGGTGATCTCGAGGGTGTCGCCCTCCCACATCTCCAGCACCGGACCCGGCACGGTCGCTTTGCCGGGGGCGAGCCCGTAGCCGAAGAGCCCACCCGGCAACGCCTCGGCGTAGATGGTGACCTTGCGGGTGGCACCGGCCGCGGCCCGCGCCGGCTCAGCGCGCAGTGCAGCTGCGCCACCTGCGGCTGAGGTCAACCCCAAGGCGCCACCGACGACCAGCGAACGCCGCGAGACATTCTTCCGAGGCCAGTTGACAACGTTGTCTTCCATGCGTCTCGCCCACCTGTTCGCAACCGGTCACGGGGTGCAGAAGATCGAGAAGTGTCCACGGTGGGGCCGCGCTTTCCGCATCGACCGCCGCAACTTTCGTCGGATGACAGCAATCTATGTATGCCATCGACGAAAGTAAAGGTTACAAACCAAAAAGTCCGAATCCTGCGGGGTTCGCGTCACCCCGCCGAAATACCGTTGAAATCGCCGACGGTGGCTATTTCCGCTGCTGGAAGCCGGGTCGGGACATGATCGACAAGCGGGGGAACCCGGCGGTCAAGGGCCGGCGGGTCGGCCGCGGTTCGTTGTTGCGGTGGACCGGCATCCACAGACGACAGATCGGCGGATGCCGTCGATGGGCTCGGGTTCACCTCAGCGTTCGCATCTTCACCTGAGGTCTTGGTGGTCTCTTGGACGCTTCTCCAGGCTGAGGTTCGGCAGGCGCTCAGGGGCACCGAGGTGACCTTGAGGCGCGCTGTGGAGGAGGCCGAACGCACCGCACAAGGCAACTGGGAGAGGGCCGGGGACACCGGCCGGGTCAAGCGGCCAGCGACCGAGGTGGGGGCGAAGTAGACCCCGCCACGCGAGCGTCTAGGCGAAGTCGACCCGGCCACGCAGCCGTGCAGGCGAAGACGACTCGGGTCACGCAAGCGTGCAGGCGACTCCGATCCGGCCGCAAGCGTGGGGAAGGCCGCTCCGGCCACGCCAGCGGGTTGGGAAACACCTCGTCCACGCACACGTTTCGGCGAAAGGCCCCGGCAACCCAAGCGCGCGGAGACGCGAACGCGATCAGCCGCCCGAGCCCGGCCGTCAAGCCCGGTGCGACCGCCCCGGTCGCGGAACCCGCCAGGATGACATCACCGGCGCACGGATAATTGGCGCGTTTGTAGACGTCCAGCCGTCGCCGCGCCCACCACGTTGCCGGCGCAGGGCGCAGGCGTAAGAGATCATTGTCGCGCCTGATGGCACGCGGCGACCGCTGCGCCGACCTGCCTTTTCAGCTGCGGCTGGGCGGCGGCTCTCAGCTGTTGCGGACGCGATTGTCCAGCGGCGCGGGCTGGCTGGCCCACCACTCCTCCGGCACCTCGGCGTACAGCTCAGCAGCGATCGTCCGCAGGTGCGACTCGATCGGCTGTCCCTTGTGCGCGTCGGCGAGGCCGCTCAGGCGTACCTGCCATTGCGCGATCTTCTCCACGTTGACGCTGACCTGATAGTCCATACGTTCACCTTAGGACGCGGCCGGCGTACCCATCGTCGTTCCGCGGATGGGCACCCGTCTGGGTGCCCTCGCGGTTGCCTCCGGGCTGATAGCGTCGCCGGGCATGAATCGGCGTGGATTTCTGACAGTCGCGGCCGGCGTACCGCTGGCCGTCGCCGGCGTCACGGCCTCACCCGCCCCCGCTGCAGCCACGCCGACGGCCTCCCCCGCCGGAAAGGCCTTCGACGCGGCGGCGACCTCGCCCGCATTCGCTGCTGCCGCGCCGCTGCGGGGGCGTGTCACCGGTCTCCTGGTTCGCGATCCGATGCTCATCCGCGACGCGAGCGCGGCCCGGCTGCGCGGCTTCGTCCAGCCGCTCACGTGGGCCGAGGCCCAGCCCGAGCCCGGCGGCGACCTGAGCAGTCAGGCGCTGACGAAGCTCCGGGCCGCGGCCGACCTCGGCCGGCAGCGCGGCTACTCCCGGCTCAAGCTGCGCCTGCTCACCGGTTGGCAGTCGCCCGGCTGGGCGCTCGCGCTCGGCGGCGGGCCGATGCGGGAATGGGTGGATCCCGACGCGGTCGAGCCCGACCTGTACGACGTGCCGGTGTGGTGGGCGGACAGTTTCCTCACGGCCTACAGCGCTTTCCTGCCCAAGCTGGCTGCCGCGCTGGAGTCCGAGCCGCTCTGGGGTGAGGTGACCGTTTCCGGGACCTGCACGGTCTTCGCCGAGCCGTGCGTCAAGCAGCTCGGGGTGGCGGCCAACCGGGAGAAGGCGCTCGCCCGCGAGTACACCGCCGCGGCTGACCGGGCGGCGCTGGAGACGGTGATCGCCGCGCACCACGAGACCTTCTCGCCCCTCGGCATCGCATCCTCGGTGGCGTACAACCCTTGGCAGTTCATCACCGCCGGCGGCCGGATGGAGACCGATCCGGCCGTCACCGTGGCGCTCATGGATCACCAGCGCGCCACGATGGGCGCGTACGGCGTCTGGGAGAACAACTCGTTGATCGCGCGCCGGACCAGTGCCGGGCTGATGCAGACCCGGGCCGACTACCAGGACATGTACGACCACATGATCGCCGGCGCCGCGGCGGGACACCCGATCCAGTTCCAGACCGCCACCCTCGCCAAGATCCAGGCGGCCGAGGGCACCGCCGAGGCCACCGCGTCCTGGGTCGCCGAGAACGGCGGCATCTCCGTCGAGCTGCCGCGGGGCTGGGAGCAGGACATCGACGCCATCGGCGTGACCCGGGCCGACCAGCTCAACCGGCAGCTGGCGGTCAACGCCGCCGCCACGCTGAGCTGACCGCGCAAACTTGAACTATTCCAGAAAAGCACCTATGTTGATCCGGTGACGCCCGACTTCGAGACTCAGCTGCGGGCGGTCTCGTTGCGGGTGACCAGGCCACGGCTGGCTGTGCTGGCCGCGCTGCGGGACCATCCGCACGTCGACACCGACACGGTGATCGCGCTGGTCCGGGCCGAGCATCCCGCGATCTCCCACCAGACGGTCTACGACGTGCTGCGCGCGTTCACCGAGACCGGCCTGATCCGGCGCATCCAGCCGGCCGGCGCGACGGCTCGCTACGAGTCCCGGGTGGGAGACAACCACCACCACGTCGTGTGCCGCTCCTGCGGCGCCATCGCCGACGTCGAGTGCGCGGTCGGTCATGCCCCTTGTCTCACCGCCTCCGACGACCACGGCTTCGTGGTCGACGAGGCGGAGGTCGTCTATTGGGGCACCTGCCCCGACTGCGCGACCGCACGCCTTGCCCAAGGATCCGCCAGTTCGGAAGGAAACAGATGAGCGACACCCAGGACAACGCCCCGGCGAGCGCGCAGGGCGTGGACAAGATGGCGGCGGAAGGCTGCCCGGTCGCGCACGACTCGGTGACCGCGACCGGCAGTGAGAGCGAGAACCCGGCGATCGACTCGCCGACGCCCAAGACCGGCGGCCGGCCGCACACCATCCGTGACTGGTGGCCCAACCAGCTCGACCTGTCCGTGCTGCACGCCCACTCGTCCAAGGGCAACCCGCTCGGGGAGAACTTCAGCTACGCCCGGGAGTTCGCCAAGCTCGACGTCGACGCCCTCAAGCGTGACATCACCGAGGTGCTCACCACCTCGCAGGACTGGTGGCCGGCCGACTTCGGTCACTACGGCGGCCTGATGATCCGGATGAGCTGGCACGCCGCGGGCACGTACCGGATCCACGACGGCCGCGGCGGCGCCGGCGACGGCGGTCAGCGGTTCGCCCCGCTCAACAGCTGGCCCGACAACGCCAACCTCGACAAGGCGCGGCGCCTGCTGTGGCCGGTCAAGGCCAAGTACGGCCAGCAGATCTCCTGGGCCGACCTGCTCGTGCTGGCCGGCAACGTGGCCCTGGAGTCGATGGGCTTCAAGACCTTCGGTTTCGGCTTCGGCCGCCAGGACGTCTGGGAGCCCGAGGAGATCTTCTGGGGCCCCGAGGACACCTGGCTCGGCGACGAGCGCTACGTCTCCGACAACGAGATGGCCGAGAACGTCGGCGCGACCGAGATGGGCCTCATCTACGTCAACCCCGAGGGTCCCCGCGGCAGCGCGGACTTCCGGGCGGCGGCCCACTTCATCCGGGAGACCTTCGGCCGGATGGCGATGAACGACGAGGAGACCGTCGCGCTGATCGCCGGCGGCCACACCTTCGGCAAGACCCACGGCGCCGGCCCGGCCGACAACCACGTCGGCCCGGAGCCGGAGGGCGCCGACCTGGAGACGCAGGGCCTGGGCTGGCTGAGCACGTACGGCGAAGGCAAGGGCGCCGACACGATCACCAGCGGTCTCGAGGTGACCTGGACCGACCGCCCCACGCAGTGGAGCAACCGCTTCTTCGAGATCCTCTTCGGCTACGAGTGGGAGCTCACCACGAGCCCCGGCGGCGCCAAGCAGTGGGTCGCCAAGGACGCCGAGGAGATCATCCCGGACGCGTACGACCCGGCCCGCAAGCACAAGCCGACGATGCTCACCACGGACTTGTCGCTGCGCTTCGACCCGGCGTACGAGAAGATCTCGCGCCGTTTCCTGGAGAACCCGGACGAGTTCGCGCTGGCCTTCGCCAAGGCCTGGTACAAGCTGCTCCACCGCGACATGGGACCGGTCAGCCGCTTCCTGGGCCCGTGGGTCGCCGAGCCGCAGCTGTGGCAGGACCCGGTGCCGGCCGTCGACCACGAGCTCGTCGGTGACGCCGACATCGCCGCCCTCAAGGCGAAGGTGCTGGAGTCCGGCCTGACCACCGCCCAGCTGGTCTCCACCGCCTGGGCGTCGGCCGCCACCTTCCGCTCCACCGACAAGCGCGGTGGCGCCAACGGGGCCCGGATCCGTCTCGAGCCGCAGCGCAACTGGGAGGTCAACCAGCCGGAGCAGCTCGCGACGGTGCTGGGCACCCTCGAGGGCATCCAGCAGGAGTTCAACAACGCGGGCGGCGCCAAGATCTCGCTCGCCGACCTGATCGTGCTGGCCGGCTCGGCCGCGGTCGAGAAGGCGGCGCGCGACGCCGGCGTCGAGATCACCGTGCCGTTCCACCCGGGCCGCACCGACGCGAGCCAGGACCAGACGGACGTCGACTCCTTCCGGGTCCTCGAGCCCCGCGCCGACGGCTTCCGCAACTACCTGCGCCCCGGCGAGAAGACCCAGCCCGAGGTCCTGCTCATCGACCGCGCCTACATGCTCGACCTGACGGCGCCCCAGATGACGGTCCTCATCGGCGGCCTGCGCTCCCTGGGCGCGAACGTCGGCGGCTCGCAGCACGGCGTCCTCACCGATCGGCCCGGTGTGCTGACCAACGACTTCTTCGCCAACTTGCTGTCCCCCGGCACCCGGTGGAAGACGTCGCAGACGGACGAGCACGTGTACGAGATCCGCGACGTGACCACCGACGAGGTCAAGTGGACCGCGACCGCGGTCGACCTGGTCTTCGGCTCGAACTCGCAGCTGCGGGCCCTGGCCGAGGTGTACGCCAGCGGGGACGCCCGCGAGAAGTTCGTGACGGACTTCGTCGCGGCGTGGACGAAGGTCATGGAGCTGGACCGCTTCGACCTCGCCTGATCCTCTGTACGACCGAGGAGCCCGGCCGATCCGCTGCGATCGGCCGGGCTCCTTCATGCTTCCGCTTGGAATGCGGTCATGTCCGCGTGGAGCTCGTCGTCGATGTCGTCCAGGTCCACCGCCTGCAGGATGGCGCGGAGCCGGGCCAGCTCCTGCGGGCGCGCCGCCCAGTGTTCGGCCGGCACCCGCAGCACCGCGGCGAGCAGGTCGCCCGGGTAGTAGGCCCCCTCCACCAGCGGATCGTTCTGCAGCAGGCCCAACGCGCGGGACACCAGCACCGGCAGACCCACCCGCTGACCGATCAGGATACGCAGATCCTCCGCGTCGAGGCTACCGACCGGCCGGCGGCGCAGACGGTGCACGGTCGAGATCAAGGTGCTGGCATCGGCCGGCGCGTCACCCCAGGCGCTGCCCTCGATCTGCTCGAGGGACAACTCTTGCGTGTCGGCCACAAGTACTCCTTCGCCTTCGTAGGACCATGCAGATCACGGGTTGATACGGGGAACGTACTGCTCGGAATGGTCCAGCAGGCGGCTGGCCTCTCCGAGTTCCGCCTGCGCATCGGCGCGTTCCGCCTCGGAGAGGTGCGGATCACCGACCTCCCGCTTGAGCTGCCGGATGCGGTTGACCAGACCTCGTTGCGCGTTGCGCACCTCGTCGACGTGATCCCAGGGGGTGCCGTCCGGCTTGCGCGCGACCACCTCGCCGTCCAGCTCCCGTCGGGCGGCGTCGAGGTCCTTCTCGGTCAGATGTTCCTTGATGCGGTCGGTCTTTCGGGGGGCGGAACGTGCCGGAGCGCTGCCCTGCATCGGAGACACCGCGTCCTCGGCCGCTGCATGCTGGAGCAGCGACGCGCCCGCGGCGGTGGTGATGCCGACGCCGGCCACAATGCCGGCGGTCGAGACGATGTTGAGCGGGACGCCGGCCACTGCGCCCACGCCGGTGGCGTCAAGAGCCAGCCCGAGGCCGTCACCACCGGCACTTACCATCGTCAGGCCGATCCCCGCCGCCGCGGCCGCCACCTCTCCGGGATGGTGCAGCATCGCGTTGCCGACCGAGGCCAGCGAGTTGACGACATCGGCACCGACGTCGGTGAAGAAGTCCCCCACGTCGTCGAGCCAGCCGCTCTTCTCCGGTGCAGCGTCCGCTTCGGCGTTCAGAACGCGTGCCGCCGCGGCAGCGGCATCGGCGACCTGACTCCGTGCGCCGGTGAGGGCGTCCCGTGCGGCCTGACGACCGGCATCCCCCGGATCCACAAACGGTGGGACGGCCTGCGCGGCCGTGGCATGCGCTGTCGCCTGCTCGTACGCCTGCCGCGCCCGTTGCGAGTCAGCCTGGGCTGCGTCCCACATCCGGACCGCCTCCGCCGCCCGGCCCTGGGCCCATTCGAGGGTCGCGGCGTACGTCGACAAGGCATCAGCCGCAGACTGCAGACAGTTGGCGGCGTCGTACCACTTACTGGGCTCGTAGCTGAACTTGTCGCGGAACGCCTGTCCGGCCTTGCCCTCCCAGGCGCCGGTGTCGATGTCGATGAGGCCGTCACCGGCACGCTCGGCATTCTGCGCGCGTCGTTGGAGCATCCCGGCATCGGCGCGTACTCTGCTGGGGTCACCCGCGACGAGGACGTGCGGATCATGTGTCTCGCCGAGCTCAGCCATCGACGGCCTGCACCCCCGGATCGGTCGGCAGCCGAGCAGCCGCCGTGCTGTCCACCGCCCGGTACGCCTTCGCGGCTCGGCTCAGGATGTCGCCGACCGTTCTCGCGTCCTCGGTGAGCAGGTCCAGCCCGTCACTCCACCGGTCACAGAAGTTCGTCAACGCACCGTGCAGGCCCTCGTCGCCGTAGACGTCGGCACTTCCACCTGCATTTTCGAGCTGAGATCTCCTCTGGTCGTCGACGGTGCGGACGATGCCGTCCGCCGCCCGCTCCAGCGCGTCGATGTCGACATGAAAACCAGGGCCGTCCATCGATACCCCCCCCCCCCCCCCGCGTTCCCACCGAATGTATCGAGGGTTCGTCGAGCCCACCGACAACAAGCAAGTTCCCGCCACGGGCCGCCCGGCGGCGCTCTATCGAGCCGGGCCGGCAACCACGTCGAATCCGCCGATCATGCGCACCAGCTCGCGCTGACCGCGGCACCCGGCTGTGCCGGCATCCCGAGGGACGCCAGCACCTTTGTGCTGGGCCGTGATCAGCGGCAGATCTTCAGGACCCCGTCCCAGTTGGTGCCGGCCTGGCAGACCGGCTCGGCGGCGGCGGGGGCGGACGCGACGGTGGCCGCGCCCAGGGCGAGGGCCGCTGCGGTGACGACGAGGGTCACAGCGCGGCGCAGGGTTGCAGGCATGGTGATTCCTTCCCGGGAGCTTCATGAGGTCGTTATGGCGGCGAGAGGACCCGGCGCTCGCGTGATCCGGGGCCCGGACGAGGCGGGATCCGGAGGCCGGCCGGTCCCCGGCAGGCCTACAAGGACAGGAACGGCTTCGACAGCCAGAATTCGGCAATCGACGGCCGACGATGTGCGAACGCTACCGCACGGTTCCCGGAGATCACCAGCGCTGCTTCGGCCCGGGAATCAATTCGCCCGTGACAGACCCGGAGCCCGCTTACCCGTCAGTCGGCGAGGGCACCATCTCGCAGGGTGAGCACCCGGTCGGCGCGGTCCATCAAGCTCGTGTCGTGAGTGGCGACCAGCACCGTCATCCCGTGCGCGTCGACCACCGCGCGGAGCAGGTCCATGATCGAGCGTCCGGTGTCCGAGTCCAGCTGCCCGGTGGGTTCGTCGGCGACCAGCAGCAGCGGCTCGTTGGCCAGGGCCCGGGCCACGGCCACCCGCTGCTGCTGACCGCCCGACAGCTCGTACGGTCGTTGCTCCGCATGCGCGCCCAGGCCGACCAGCTCGAGCAGCATGGCGACCCGCTGGTCGCGCTCGGCGGCCGGGCGCCGGGCCAGGCGCAGCGGCACGCCGACGTTCTCGGCCGCGGACAGGATCGGGATGAGCCCGAAGGACTGGAAGATGAAACCGATCGTGGTCCGGCGCAGCTCCAGCAGGTCCCGCTCGGTGGCCCCGCCGACGTCGCGGCCGGCCACCTCGATCCGGCCGGTGGTGGGCCGGTCCAGTCCGCCGATCAGGTTCAGCAGCGTCGACTTGCCGGCCCCGGACCGGCCGCGGACGGCGACGAGTTCGCCGCGGGCCACCGTGAACGACACCCCGCGGACGGCGTGCACCACGCCGTCGCCGGCCGGGAAGTCCCGGCCCAGGTCGCTGACCCGGACCACCGTGTCGGACATCAGGGCTCCTCGCCGGGCCGGACGGCCACGTGGTCGGGTTCCAGGGTCAGCCGTACCCGGTCGCGCAGGGTCAGCGCCTCGACGAACGCGGCCGGCAGCTGGAGGCGGCCGTTGCGGTCGAGGACCGCGTACTCCTCGCTGACCAGTTCCTCCACCCCGTCGGTGCCGCGGCGGGCCGAGCGGCGTACCTCCGCGGCGGTGCGCCCGTCGCGGATCGCGACCGCCCGGCGCACCTCGCCGGCGACGTTGCGGTCGTGGGTCACCACCACCACGGTCACGCCCAGCTCGGCGTTCACCGTGCGCAGCGCGCCGAAGACCTCCACCGCGGTGGCCTCGTCCAGTTCGCCGGTCGGCTCGTCGGCGAACAGCACCTCGGGGTCGTTGGCCAGGGCCACCGCGACCGCGCAGCGCTGCTGTTCGCCGCCGCTGAGGCGGGCGGGCCGGCGGTCCGCGTGGTCGGCCAGGCCGACCAGTTCGAGCAGTTCGTCGGCCCGGGCCCGGGCGGCCTTGCGGCTGCCGCGGGCCAGCCGCACCGGCAGCTCGACGTTCTCCCGGGCATCCAGGTACGGCAGCAGGTTCCGCGCGGTCTGCTGCCACACGAAACCGACCGTCCGCCGCCGGTACGCGAGCCGGCTCTTCGCCGACATGCTGAGCAGGTCGTAGCCGGCGACCCGGGCGACGCCGGCGGTGGGCACGTCCAGCCCGGACAGGATGTTGAGGACGGTCGACTTGCCGGAGCCGGACGCACCGACGATGGCCAGCAGTTCCCCGCGGTCGACGACGAGGTCCAGGCCCTGCAGGGCGACGACCTCGACGCCGTCGGTCTTGTAGATGCGTACCAGGCCGTCGCACACGATGTGGCCGGCCAGCCGGTCGGCGCCACCCGCGCGGTCGGCCGCCCGTTGTGCCGCGCGGCGTTCCAGGGCGGCGAGATCCTCGGTCATCCGTACTCCCCTCCGAGCCGCAGCGCCTCGCCCAGGCGCATCCGGCGGTTCGCGGCGCTCTCCACCAGCAGCGCCGCGGCGACGGCGAGCATCACCACGGCGAGCACGGCGGCGACGAGCGCCGGGTCGATGCGGTCGCGGGGCGGTACCCCCGCGGTGAATCCCGACAGTCCCAGGGCAGGACCGAGCAGCCGGGGCAGGGCGACGCCGACCAGGCCGCCGGCGAGCAGGGCGACGGTCAGCAGCGGTACGAGCTCGTACAGCAGCAGCCGGCGTCCCTGACCGGTGGACAGTCCCAGGGTCCGCAGCCGCGACAGCGTGGTGCCGCGGACCGGCGCCCCGGCGAGCACGGCGAAGGCGACGGCCAGCAGGGCCAGCAGGACGGCGCTGACGGCACCGGCGGTGAAGGTGAAGCTGAGCACCCGGTTGACGCCGCTGTCCTCCAGGGACGCCCGCTGGGCGCGCCATGTCGTGACGGTCGTCGGGGGCAGGGCGAAGTCGGCCGGCGCGCGGCCGAGGCCGCTGGTCAGGTACGCGAGCTGCCCGGCGTCCCCGGCCCGGCGCAACTCCTGTGGATCGGCTCCGGGGCCGGCGACGATGAACCGGTTGAACTGCACGGGCTGGGTCCCGGTGGGCAACGCCTGGGCCGGCAGGACCACGAACCGCTGGGCACCCACGCCCAGCCCCGCCACCTCGTCGGCCACCGCGGCGACCCGGAACCGGTACGGCGTGCCCCGGACGACCGCCGTGCCCTCCCCGCCGACCCGGATGGCGAGGTCGGGCGAGACCAGCGCGGGCACGGGGTCACCGCCGCGGACCGCCCGGGTCAGCGCGGACGGCAGCTGCAGGCTGTTGCCGCTGTCGCGCAGTACCCGCTCGGCGGCCGGGCCGTCGACGAGCAGCACCCGCGCCTGGCCGCCGCCCGCGCCGGTCCGCAGCGGCACCCCGTTGCCGACCCACATCGGCGCCACCGACGTCACCCCGGCCACGGCGGACAGGGTCCGCGCGGTGTCCGTCCCGAAGCCCGCGCCGGTGATCAGCGCGTCCCCGGCCACCTCCTGGTCGGTCGCGCGGTCGCGGGCGTCGGCGATCGAGCCGGCCACCGTGCCGGTGAAGACGCCGGTGGCCACGGCCACGACGAGCACTGCCAGCGGCGCGGTGTGCACCGGCGAGCCACGGCCGGCCCCGGCCAGCCCGAGGAAGGGCACGGCACCGCGGGCCCGCGCGGTCAGGCGCCCGGCCAGCCGCAGCGGCCACGGCAGGAGCCGCAGGACGATCAGGGCCACCCCGACCGCGAGCAGGACCGGCACCACGACCAGGTACGGGTCCACGCCGTCGGACGCGGCCAGTCCGCGCCGGCGCACCAGCAGCACGCCGAGCGCGGCGAGCAGCACGACGAAGGCCTCGGCCACGAGTCGCCGTGCCGACGGGCGCGACCGGGTGAGGTCCTGGCGCCGGCCGGCGAAGGTGGGATGTCGCTGCGTCACCGTGGCCAGCACCGGCGCGGTCAACGTGGCCACGGCCGTCACCGCGAGCAGCGGCACCCAGCCGTACGCGGGGGCCCGTCCGGGCAGCAGGGCACCGGCGAGCACGCCCACGAGCACCGAGGCCGGTACGACGAGCAGGATCTCGCCCAGCAGCCGGCCACCGATGGTCGCGGCGGCGCCACCGCGCGCCCGGATCAGGGCGAACTCAGCGCGGCGCCGCTCCACGACCAGGCCGGCGGCGAGCGCGATCAGGCCGAGCAGAGTCGCCAGGACACCCGCCTGCACGACGGCCAGCAGCGCGGCGACGGCGCTCTGCTCGTTCGTGAAGCGGCTCAAGGAGGCCTCCAGGCCACTGGTGAGCACGGTGAGCGGCGGCGGGTTGCGCCGGGCGGCGGCCACGGCCGCGGCCACGGCGGGCACGTCCGGGGCCGACAGGCGGTCCTCGGCGAGCCGGTAGCGCCACTCGTGCACCGCGTCTCCGGTGCGTTCGGCGGCGAACCGCAGGCCGGCATCGTCGGTGAGCAGGCCCGCCTGCACGGTGACACCGTCGTCCGGGTTGGGGCAGGCCGTCTGGGTGAGCGGCATGTCGGCCCAGATCGGCGCCGCCGGGTCGTTCTGCTCGAAGATGCCGACAACCTGCACGGGCACCTGGCCGTACGAGCCGGTCAGGGTGAAGGCCGAGCCGACCCGCAGCTTCATGGCCGTGGCGGCCGGGCGGGCCACCGTCGCCTCGACGGTGCCGCCCGAGGCCGGCGGGCGGCCCTCGACCAGCCGGATCGCCTGATCGGTGCCGGTCAGCGTGCGCACCGACAGGCTGGGCGTGCAGTTGCCGAGGAACGGCGCGACATCGCCACTGGTCCGCACGCCGGCCGGGCCGACCCGCGCGGTGTACCACTGATCGCTGATCAGCCCCGGCAGTGGCGCGCTGAGCTGCCGGCGGTAGGTGTCGAGCCGTTCCGGGCCGTCGCGGACGACATCGGCGGTGGGGTCCAGCGGGAAGCGCACGCTCACGCTGCCGAAGGTCAGGTCGCGGGCGGTGTGCGGCAACCGGGCGATGTCCGCGCGCAGGCCCGCGTCCGTGTTGCCGTTGGCCAGTTTCGGCACGCCGCTCACCAGCAGGGCGGCGACCAGGGCGAGAGCCGCGAGCAGGGCCAGTCCACCGGCGAACGCGCGGGCACGGTGCAGCAGGGCGGTCATTGGTCCTGCCCCCAGGTGGGCGGGGCCGCGGCGAGTCGGCGGTGCATGCGGACCGCGGCCAGCGCGGTCAGGGCGAGGGCGAGCACGACGAGGACCACGCCCGTACCGGCGGCGCGCAGCCACTCGATGTCCGGCAACGGCACGGGGACGGGCCGGGCCGCGGCGGGTGTGAGGACCAGCAGCGGGGCCACCGCGATGGCGACGAGCACCCCGGTGAGCAGTCCGGCCAGCGCGCCGATGCCGGCCAGGAAGGCCTGCTCGACGAGCAGCGACCGGGTCAGCAGCCGCGGACCCGCGCCGAGGGCGTGCAGCACCGCGAGTTCACCCGCGCGCCGCCGGGTGGTGGCCTGCACATCCACCGCGACCCCGACCGCGGCGAGCAGGACGGCGGCCAGGGCCGCTCCGAACAGTGCCGCGCGGGCCCCGGCACCGAACGGGTCGCTGCTCGCGGCGGCCAGGGCCCGCCGGTCGACGACCTGGATGCCGTCCAGCCGGGCCGCGGCACCCGCGGCGGCGGCGTACGCGTCCGGGCGCGTGGCCAGCCACCATTCCTGGGTCGCCGAGACCACGCCGCGCCGGCCGAGCAGCTGGGCGTTGAGCGTCGGGAGGTCGGCCAGCATCGCCGGGCCACCGGCCGTGCCGGGCACCGCCTCGATCGTGTCCGCGATCCTCACGTCCACCTGAACTCCGGCGACGTTCAGGGTGGTGGTCTGCCCGGTCCGCAGCCGCAGTTCGGCCAGCGCGGCCGGGGTGACCGCGATCGGCACCGGCGTGGTGGCGACGGCCGGCACGACCGCGAAGTCCACCCGGCCCGACCGGGGCACCTGGTAGGCCGCGGTCAGGGTGTCCGGCCGGGGGTGGGCGGCCGGTGACGTGAACTCCCGGTCCGCCATCTGCCATTTCGGCGCGGACAACGGGACGTCGAGATTGTCGAGCCGCCAGTCCACCGTGGACCCGGGTGCCGCGGTGGGTGCCTCGATGAGGAACCCGGCCAGCCGCCACGAGCCGTCCGCCGGGGGCTTCAGGGTGAACCGGCCGGCAGCGTCCGGCTCGACCGGCGTGCGCACCTGCCGGCCGCTGGGATCGGCGAACAGGACAGTCGTCCGCACTCCCGGGCCGGCCGTGACCGTGCCGGAGCGGGGCGCCCGGGCGTCGCCCGGAGCGGGCCGGGCAGCGGCCAGCGTCCGCCACAGGCCTTCCGGGTCACCGTCGGCGAGGTCGTCGCGGATGCGCAGCACGCGCGGCCCGGCGGCCGCGTCCACGGCGACGAGGTCGCCGGTGCCGCCGCCGCTGCCGAGGGAGACATTCGTACGCACGCCCGGCAACGCCGTCACCAGCCCCGGCAGCGCGGCGAGCTCGGTGGCCCGGTCGGCCGGCGGGATCCCGGCGTTCTCGACCAGCCGCAGGTCGGCACCGGCGCGCAGGTCGGCCTGATCGGCGGCGGACCGCTCGGACGTGCCGGCCAGGCACCACGAGACCGTGCCCGCGGCGACCGCCAGCGCCACCAGGACCATCGGGCCCGCGTGCGACCGGCGACCGGCCTGCCAGGCACCGAACACCGCCGCGCTGTCGGCCGTCCGCTCGGCGAGCCGGGCCCCGAGGCGCGCCGCCGGGGGCAGCAAGCGCAGTGTGAGCACGGCACCGGCGATCACCCCGAGTGTGGGGGCCGCGGCGAGCAGCGGGTCGATGCCCAGGGCGCCGCCCGAGCCCGCGCCCGACAACGGGGACGCGTACTGGCGCAGCTGCAACCAGCTCAGTACGGCCAGCGCCAGCAGCACCACGTCCAGGCCCGCGCGCAGCACGACGGATCGGGTGCGGGGTCGCGAACGGGCGGCCAGCTCGGCCGCGTACGCGCGCCCCCGCCGCGCCGCCGGACCCGCGACGGCCAGCGCACACCCCACGGCGGCCACCGCCGCCACCAGCCATGTCGAGGCGGCCAGCCGGGGACGCAGGTCCAGCACGGCGGCCAGCGCCGGCACCCGGCTGGCCAGTTCGACCAGGCCGTACGCCAGCACCGGCCCGAACACCGCCGCCGGCAGCACCACCAGCAGCGCCTCGCGCACGGCGAGACCGGCCAGCCAGCCGCGGGACGCACCGCGGGCCCGCAGCAGTGCCGTCTCGCCGCGCCGGTCCTCGGCGAGCACCACGGCCATCAGCAGCAGCGCGTACCCGGCCAGCACGACGATCAGCAAAGCGGGCGTGACCAGCGTGGACCGGCCGACCAGATCGGCCCGGGGCAACCGGGCGGCGAGCTCGGGCAGGCCGGTCTCGGCCGAAGCCGACTCGTCCAGCCCCCGCGAGGGCGGCAGTCCGGTCCCGGCCGCTGTCGCCGCGGCAGCGACCCGCTGCACCTCCTCCAGCGTGGGCGCGTCCAGCCGCGGGGTCACGAGCCACGCGGCGGACGCGGAGGCGGCGAAACGCGCCGCGAAGTCGGCCCGGTCCACCACCAGCGGCCCGTAGGTCGCCGACTGCGGCCGCACGCCGGTCGTGACCTCCGGCATCAGCCGCCAGTACGGATCACCGGCGTCCACCGGCCGCCACACCCCGGCCACCACCACCTCGGTGACCCGCCCGGTGCGCCGGTCGGCCAGCGGGATCCGGTCCCCGGCCGTGCGGCCCATCAGCCGGGCAGCCGGCTCGGCCAGCATGGCCTGGGCCGGCGACGCCCCCGGGGCGGCCCACCGGCCGGCGGTCAGCCGCGCGTGCCCGGCCAGGTCATCGACGTGCAGGACCGACGCGTACGCGACCCCGGACGAGTCGGGCCGGGCCTGCCCGGTCGGCGCGGCGAGCGCCCAGCCGACGCCGTACTCGGCACCGGAGACGGTGACGGGAACGCCACCCAGCCCGGCTCCGAACGAGCGGCGCAGCGTGGCGTCCCGTTCCTGCTGCCGGGCCGGGTCGTCACCCGCCGAGCCGCGGACGAGCACCGAGCGCTCGGCCGGGTCGGCGGCGGCCACGGCGGTGCGTACGCTCGCCTCGGTCACGGCCGCGCTGTAGACGGTGAGAGCGGCCAGCAGCGTCGCCGCGGTCAGCGCCACCCCGGCCGCGGCCAGCAGCAGAGCCGCCGCCCCCCGCGCGCGCCGCAGCATCATGCGCGCGATCTTGCCAGATCAACCAGCTCGGCAGGGGGCACTGTGCCCGCCCGGCGGCTCAGCGTTCGATCAGCCGCATCTGGTCGTCGGTGTGGTGACCGCCCTCCGCCGGTGGCAGCGCGGTGAGGGACGCGATCAGCTCCGCGCTGAGCTCCACCGCGTCCGCGGCTGTGTTCTCCTCCACCCGGCTCACCCGCTTGGTCCCGGGGATGGGAACGACGTCCTCTCCCTGAGCGAGCAGCCACGCCAGTGCCACCTGGGCCGGCGTGCAGTCCACCTGATCGGCGACCGCCTGCACCCGGTCGGCGATGTGCAGGTTGCGCTGGAAGTTCTCCCCGGTGAAGCGCGGGTGGTGCTTGCGGAAGTCGCTGTCGTCCAGCTGCTCCAGGTCCGCCGGCGACCGCAGCGCCCCGGTGAGGAAGCCCCGCCCCAGCGGCGAGTACGCCACCAGCCCGATCCCCAGCTCCCGCAGCACCGGCAGCAGCAGCTCCTGGTCACGCGTCCACAGCGAGTACTCCGACTGCACGGCGGTGACCGGGTGGACGGCGTGCGCCCGCCGGATGGTGCCGGTCCACGCCTCGGACAGCCCGATGTAGCGGATCTTGCCCTGCCGGACCAGGTCGGCGAGGGCGCCCATGGTGTCCTCGATCGGGGTGTCCGGGTCGACGCGGTGCTGGTAGTACAGGTCGATGTGGTCGGTGCCGAGCCGCTGGAGGGAGCCGTCGACCGCGGCGCGGATGCTGTCCGGGCTGCTGTCGGGCCGG
Organism: Actinoplanes sp. NPDC004185; assembly: GCF_053603475.1. NCBI lineage: Bacteria > Bacillati > Actinomycetota > Actinomycetes > Micromonosporales > Micromonosporaceae > Actinoplanes > Actinoplanes sp. NPDC004185. The sequence continues at coordinate 146,671 of NZ_JBSGFR010000007.1, forward strand.
CCCGCGGCGCGGCCGGTGTGCGAGATCAGGCCGAACTTGGTGGCCAGCACCACCCGGTCGCGGCGTCCCCGCAGGGCCCGGCCGACCAGTTCCTCGTTGACGTACGGGCCGTAGACCTCGGCGGTGTCGATCAGGGTGACACCCAGGTCGACGGCCCGGTGGATGGTGCGGATCGACTCGGCGTCGTCACTGCCGGCGCCGGTGTAGCCGTGCGACATCCCCATCGCGCCGAGGCCGATCCGGGCGACCTCCAGGTCGCCGAGCTTCGCGGTACGCATGATCGTCCTCCGTGTGGTCGGTGTGCGGTTCAGGCCTCGGGGATGGCGCGGCCGAAGGTCTCGAGGGTGACGTCGGCGGGCTCGGGGCCGCCGCGCTTGCCGGTGTCCAGGGCGTCGATCGCGGCGAGCTGCTCAGCGGTGAGGTCGAAGTCGAACACGTCGAAGTTCTCCGCGATCCGCTGCGGCCTGGTCGACTTCGGGATGACCTGACGGCCCTGCTGCAGGTGCCAGCGCAGCATGACCTGCGCGGGGGTCTTCCCGTACGCCTGGGCGATCGCACCGATGACCGGATCCTGCAGGGTGCTGGTGTGCCCGCTGTCGCGGTAGAACGTGATGCCACCGATCGGCGCCCACGCCTGGGTGAGGATGCCGTGCTGGGCGCCGAACTCCTGCACGTCACGCTGCTGGAAGTAGGGGTGGACCTCGATCTGGTTGACGGCCGGCACGACCGTGGCCCGGTCGAGCAGGGCCTGCAGGTGCTCGACCATGAAGTTGCTGACGCCGATCGCGCGCACCTTCCCGTCGGCCAGCAGCTGCTCCAGCGCGCGGTACGCCTCGAGGGTCCGCCCGAAGTCCGAGGGCAGCGCCTGGTGCAGGATCAGCAGATCGATCCGGTCGACGCCGAGCTTGCCGGCACTCTTGTCGAAGCCGTGCAGCGTCTCGTCGTACCCGTAGTCACTGATCCAGATCTTGGTCTCGAGGAAGACGTCGGCGCCGGACCGGGCGACGGCCTCCCCCACCTGCCGTTCGTTGCCGTAGGCGGCGGCGGTGTCGACGTGCCGGTAGCCGGCCACCAGCGCGGCCTCGACGGCGGCGCGGGTCTCGTCCGGCGGGGTCTGGAAGACGCCGAGGCCGATGGCGGGCAGTTCGACACCGTTGTTCAGCGTCAGGCTGGGGACGGTGGTCATGAAATGTTCCTCTCGGTGGCCGGACAGGAAGTGACGTATCCCGAAAGCCTGCGCTGAAACGGATCCTGCCGGGAGGCCCTGCGTAGAGGGGTAACGCCAGGGACCCCCTCCCGCCGGGCGACGTGCCTAGCCTGGGGTCATGGACAACCGCAGCGAGGTCCGCGCGTTCCTCAGCTCCCGCCGGGCCAAGCTGAGCCCGGAACAGGCCGGCATCCCCGCGTACGGCAGCCGCCGGGTCGCCGGGCTCCGCCGCGGTGAGGTGGCAGCGCTCGCGGGGGTCAGCGTCGAGTACTACACCCGGCTGGAACGCGGCAACCTCGCCGGGGCCTCCGAGAGCGTCCTGGATGCCATCGCCCGCGCGCTGCGGCTCGACGAGACCGAGACTGCGCACCTGCACCATCTGGCACGCGCCGCGGGGCGGCCGGCCGCCCGCCCTCGCCGTGAGAAGGCACCCGAGATCCGGCCGGCGATCCGCCGCGTGCTGGCCGCGATGACCGGCGTACCGGCGTTCCTGCGCAACCACCGCTTCGACATCCTGGCCGCGAACCCGCTGGGCCTGGCCCTCTACGCGCCGATGGTGGCCGCAGGCCCGGGCCTGCCGGTGAACTCGATGCGGTTCACCTTCCTGGACCCGCACGCCCAGGCCTTCTACCCGGATTGGCCGCAGGTGGCACGCTCCGCCGTCGCCGCGCTGCGCACCGCGGCCGCCCGGCACCCGGACGACCAGCAGCTGATGAACCTGATCGGCGAGCTGTCGATGCGCAGCGAACCCTTCCGCACCTGGTGGGCTGCGCAGGATGTGTACGTGCACCGCCACGGCACGAAGCGTTTCCGCCACCCGGCGATCGGCGAGCTGGAGCTGGCGTTCGAGGTGCTCGAGCTGTCCGGCGACGACAACCTGACGGTCCCGACCTACTCCGCCGAGGCCGGCACCCCGTCCGGCGACGGGCTGGAACTGCTCGCCACCTGGGCCGCGACGCAGCGGAGCGCCGTCAGCGGCTGAACTCCGTCAGCGGTGGCAGAGCCTGCCCGGTTCGGGCGACGTGACCGATGCGGGACGTCAGCTTGCGAAGCACGCCGACGCTTCCGATACGTGCGGCGAGCCGCAGGACCCGCACACCGGCCGCGGATCTCGGATAGAAGAGCCCCGGCGTCCCCGGCGGCAACTTCTGCGCGTCCTCGATGAGTGGCCGCATCCAGGCCTCGTAACGAGTGAGCGCGGCGCCGAGGTGGGCGGGCTCGGCCTGGCTGAGAAAAGCCGCCAGCACGTATCCCCCGACCATGGCCAGCGAGGTCCCGCCCCCGCCCAGGGGAGTCACGCACCAGGCCGCGTCACCGGTGACGCAGACCCGCCCCTTCGACCATGAGGTCAGCCTGATCTGGGTGAGGTGATCCACGTACACGTCGTCGGAGGATGCGAACCCGGCGACGACCCGATCGGCCTGCCACCCCGCGTCGTGGAACGTGCGGCGCAGTTCGGCCCGGGACTGGTCGAGCGGCAGGTCGGCGAGGTTCTGCCCGCGGCTGGTGAAGGCCAGGGTCGCGCGCGTAGTGCCCTTGTTGTCGGGCCGCAGGGTGATCTGGCGGCCGCCCCGCGCCGAATACCAGCGCCACCAGCGGTCGTCGTCCGCGGTCCGGGGGATCGTCCCGTAGGCCATGTTCAGCCCGAGCTCGCGCCGGGCGACCGCGGAGCCGAAGACGAGGTCCCGGGTCCGGGACCGGACGCCCTCCGCGATGATCAGCAGGTCGTACCGCGCGACCGCGCCGGACCGTAGCGTCACCTCCCCGTCGCGGACGGTCTCGATCTGATCGCCGTACCGCACCGAGACCCGGTCGGGCAGGTGCTCGAGGATGATCCGGGCGAGATCGCCGCGCAGGATCTCCAGCTCCGCCGTGGGACCGTCCGGGTCCTCGACGGGGAATTTCGCGATGACCCGGCCCTCACCGTCGAGGACGCTGGTGCCTTCCTCGGTAGTGCTCTGACGGCGTACCGCTTCGGTGAGGCCCATCCGGTCCAGGACTTCCCGGGCCGCGCCCCGCACATCGATGTTCTGCCCGCCGTCGCGGAACGTGCTGAACCGCTCGACGACCTCGACGTCCCACCCGGCACGGCCGAGCCAGAAGGCGGTGCTGAGGCCCGCGATGCTGGCCCCCGAGACGAGCGCCCGTGGCGCGGTGACTGTCATGAGACAGTTCTACCGTGTGATTGTTTTACCGTCAAACTGTTTGACGGTGGTATGGTTCCGGCGTGACCGGCACCCAGCGAGACCGCCTGCTCGACGGCCTCCGCGAGCACGGCATGGCCTTCGCCGAGCTCGGCCGCCATTTCGGCGCGCGGATGGGCCTGCACACCACCGACGCGAACGCGATCGTGGAGATCCTCTCGGCGGAGGACCGCAGCGCACCGCTGACCCAGGCCGCCCTGAGCCACCGCATCGGCCTGACCCCCGGCGCGACGTCCTCGCTGCTCAACCGCCTGGAGAAAGCCGGCCACGTGACTCGGGTACGGGACAGCGCCGACCGCCGCATCGTGACCCTGCGCGCGACGGAAGGCGTCGAGGACATGCTGGCGAGCTTCTTCAGCCCCCTCATCGGCCACGTCGACGCGATGATGGCGCGGTACTCGCCCGAGGAGCTGGCCCACGCCGAACGCTTCATCACCGACTTCGTGGCCACGATGAACGGCTACATCAAGGAAGTCGCCCGCCCGGACGACCGGTAGGCCTCACGAACGGCCCGCCATCCTGGTCTACGCCTCATCCGGCCACATTAGACGGCCGCGGCAAGGCGTCGATGCCGAGCACGCGCGCCGTGCGTTCGTAGACCGCCGCTGCCAGCTCGGCGTCGCGGGCCGGTGGCGGCGGAGTGGCGCTCGCCCTCTTGGCGAAGAAGCCACCGTTCGGAGCCGGCGGCGTCGTGGCCGTGGCGAGCAGGACCGGCGTCCGGGCCGCCTTGTCCGGCGTCTGGGCGAGGAGTCCGGCGACCGCGGACACCGCTTTGAGCAGGCCACCGGACTTGGCGTTGAAGCCGGTCCTGATGACGCCGGGGTTGGCGCTGTAGGCCGCCAGGCCGGCCGGAAGCCGATCCGCGAGCGCGACGGTTGCCAGCACGCCGGCGAGCTTGGCGGTGCCGTACACAGCGAGCTGCGAGAACTGGTCACGCCAGGAGACGCCGGTGACGTCCGGGTCGTCGGCGTCGAGGCGCCCGCGGGTCACCAGGTCGCTGGAGATGGTGATGATGCGAGCGTCGGCGGCGAACAGACCGTCGGCCAGCAGCAGGTGGGTGAGCTGGAACGGCGCGAGGTGGTTGAGGGCGTGCGTCCGTTCCACGCCGTCGGCGGTCTCCGCGTACCGGGGAAACGCCGCGCCGGCGTTGTTGATCAGCACGTCGACGTGCTCGACGGATTCCCGGAGTCGTGCCGCGAGCGTGCGAACGTCGTCGCGGTCGGTGAGGTCGGCGTGCAGCGCGTGCACCGTGCGACCGTGGGCATCCGGGGCGAGGGCCTGTCGCACGGCGAGGGCACTGTCCGCGTCGCGCGTGACCGCGATGATGTCGAACTCGGCGGCCAGCAGGTACCGGGCCGTGGCCCGTCCGAGGCCTCCGGCCGCGCCGGTGACAACGGCGGTGCGTGTGGTCATGGCAACACTCCTGGCTCAGGTGAGGATCTGGAGGGCGACGTCAGCCTGATGGCCGTCCCCGGCCGGGCGCACGGCCGGCCAGCTGCCCGGCGAACCCTTGGCCATGCGGATCTCGATGTCGGTGGGGTTGCGGTACGGGCTGCGGCCCCGTCGCACGTACGGCGGCAGCGACTGGACGTGCGCGGCGAAGTCGTCGGAGAAGTACAACTCGGTGCCCAGCAGAGCCTTGCCGCCCAGACTGACCCGTACGTGGATGTGCACTGTCCGCGGCGTGTACCAGCCCGGCACGATGGTCTGGAATGCGACGTACCCGGAATCGTCGGTGACCTGCCGCCCGCGCAGGAACATCGCCGAGTCCGTCGGCCGGAACCGCCGCAGCGCGAGCGAAACCAGCGCCGGGAACTTGTCCGCACCGAAGCGCTGATAGCCGGAGTAGATGCCGTCGGCGTCGCAGTGCCAGATCTCGACCGTCGCGCCGGCGACCGGTGTGAGCGAGCCGACCTCCAGGGCACGGATCCGCAGCAGCAGCGGAACTCCGTCCCGCCCCTCCCGGACGTCACGCCGAAGCGGTGACCCCGGCACGTAGTACGGCCCGTTCCCCTGGTTCGCGGTGGCCTGACCCGGTTCGAGGACAGCCGCGCGCCGAATGGCCGCATCGTTGTCGATGAAGCCGAGCAACGTCGTCAGCACCCGCCGGCGGACCCGGTCCCGCACCGGCTCCCGCTTCCCCGCGATCGCGTCCATGCCGGCTCCTCGGTCGGAAATGCTTGGACTCTCCAAGCATCGGCCATGCTCCCGGTAAAGCTTGGACTAGTCAAGTATTGGAGTGTCCAAGCGTCTGGGTACGCTGGAGCCATGGATGGTGAGTCGTTGACCTACCAGCTGCTCCGGCTGGTGCACGCCATGGACGGCGCGACGAACGCGCGGATCGAGGACGTCCTCGCCGAACTGAAACTCACCCACGCCCTGGCCGACGCCCTGTGGCAGCTGGAGCCGTCGGCCCCGGCGCCGTCGATGCGGCAGATGGCCGCCAAGCTCGGCTGCGACCCGTCCACGGTGACGTTCCTGGCCGACCGGCTGGAGCAGCTCGGCTACGCGGTCCGCGCGCCCGCCCCCGGCGACCGGCGCACCAAAGCGCTGCGCTTGACCGACGCGGGCCGCGCGGCCCGCCGCCGCCTGGTCGAGACAGCGACGACCCGCACCCCGATAGCCCGCCTGACCGAGGCAGAGCAGCGCCGCCTGCACCGCCTGTTAATCAAAGCGATGGCACCGCCCGGGCCGGAATACTCAGCCGGATGACCCTGCTTCGCCCTCGCGCCCTCAAGCCCGGAGACCTGGTCGTCATCGCCGCGCTGTCCGGGCCACTCCAGGCCATCTACGAGCCCCATGTCGACAAGACGGTGGCCATGCTCGAGCGGATGGGCTTCCGCGTACGCCGGGCGCCGCTGCTGCAAGCCGGCCGGCACCGTTGGTGGAGCGCGGCCGCGCCGGCAGAGATCGCGGCGGAATTGAACGCCCTGCTGCGTGATCCTGAAGTGCGCGCGATCATCGCCAATGACGGCGGCCAGACGGCACTCGGCTACCTCGATCTCATCGATGTCGAGGCGATCCGGGCCGACCCCAAGCCGATCCTCGGCTACAGCGACATCTCCCTGCTGCATCTGGTGCTCCACGCCCGTACGGGACTGGTGGGATTCCACGCCGACATGGCCACTCCCGGCTTCGGCGGAAACTGGCAGACCGCCCCGGCGACGCGTCGAGCGGAACTCGAACATCTCTACACGAGACTGCTGACCAGCACCGAGGCGATCGGTCCGTTGCCCGCGAGCGAGACCTGGGAATGCTGGCGGCCCGGGCGCACCGAAGGCCGGCTGATCGGCGGAGTCATCAACCGGATCGTGCTGGCCCAGGCGACGCCCTTCGCCCTGCCGCCCGAGAGCTTCGACGGCGCGGTGCTGTTCTGGGAGGAGATGGGCGGACTGGCCGCATACGTGTGGAGCTATCTGCAGGTGATGCGGCACAGCGGCATCCTCGACCGAATCTCGGGCATGGTCGTCGGCATTCCCCGTGAGATCGACGGCCTGGAGGAACCGACCCTGCGGGAAATAGTTCTCGACGTCCTGGGCGACCGCGACATCCCGGTTCTGGGCAACGTCGAGGTCGGACACGCCGGCCCGAACCTGCCGATGCCGGTCGGCATCCGCGTCGCCCTCGACGCGGAGCAGCGGAAACTGTCCCTCCTCGAACCGGCGGTCCGGGCGGCGACCGAAGTATCCGGCTGACAACGGCGGCAGGTACCGACCACGGCATGCGCATCGACATAACGTTTATTCACGAAACAGTTGCGGTCGACGGAGTTCGAAGGGTGCGTTATCGTTCGAACGTCGTCAATGTCTGAACCCATGACGAGGACATCCATGAAAACGCGAATTGCCTTGGTGACCGCGGGCGCGGCCGGCCTCCTGCTGGTCGCCGGCACGGCCGTTGCGACCGTCGCGCAAGCGGCTGACCTGCCGCCCGGCGCCCCGCCCGGGGTCTGCCCGACCGGCGCCGAGTACGGGCCGCCGCTCGCCTCGCCGACGACCACCGCCTCGCGGCTGATCGGCGGCCGCACATTCCTGGAAGGCCCGACCTGGGTCGCCGACCCCGGCTATCTGTTGATGTCCGACATGCGCGCGGCGACCGGCCCTCAGCGCGTGCAACCGTCGACAATGCTGCGATACACCCCGGGTTCGGCCACCGTCGAAACGGTGATCGCCGAATCGGGCAGCAACGGTCTGGCCGTTTCCCCGGACGGCCAGTCGGTCCTCGCGGCCACTCACGATCAGCGCAGTGTCTCCCGCTATCAGCTCGGCGACCTCTCCCGGCAGGTGGTGGCGGCCAATTTCCAGGGAGCGGCTTTCAACTCCCCGAACGACGTGACGATCCGCTCCGACGGCGTCATCTATTTCACCGACCCCGATTTCCAGCGCGGCCGGCGATCCGACGCGATGAGGGGCCGGACCAACGTCTTCCGCGTCTCCGGCGGCACTGTCTCGCTGGTCGACGACGCCCTGCGGGAACCGAACGGCATCGCCCTGTCCCCCGACGGCAGCACCCTTTATGTCGGCGCCTACGGCGAGAACAAAATCTACAGCTATCCCGTACGGGCAGACGGCAGCACCGGCACCCGGGCCCTGTTCGCGTCGATCGCCGGACCCGACGGCGGAACGATCGACTGCGCCGGCAATGTGTACTGGGCGTCCGGCACCGACGGCCTCGTCCACGTCTTCAGTCCCACCGGCGCCGGGCTCGGCACCATTGCCTCCGCCGCGGGGACGACAAACGTGGCATTCGGTGGCCCGGACCGGCAGACCCTGTTCATCACTTCCGGGCGTACGGGCGATTCCGGGTTGTACAGCGTGCACCTGGGCGTACCCGGTTACCCGTACTGAAAATCTCGTTGTTGAAAGGCCACTCATGACTGCACCGCGCGCATTTTCCGCCCTGGTTGCCGTTCTGATCGGCGTACCGGTGGCGATCGGATCCCCGGTCCGGGCGGCCGCGGCCGACACCCGGCCGCCCACCGCCCCGACCGGCCTCGCGGCCAGTGACCTGAGCTGTTCCTCCGTCACCTTGACGTGGTCGGCGTCCACTGACGAAACCGGGGTCGCGTTCTACGACCTCTACCACGACGGCCAGGCGATCGGCTCGACGACCGCCGAGGTACGCACGATCACGCTCGGGGTGGTCCCCGGGGCCCGCTGGGGCTTCTACGTCAACGCCCGGGACGCCGCCGGCAACGTGTCCCAGGCCAGCAACACCGTGTCGGTCACCCCGCCGTTCTGCTCGTCGGACACCACTGCCCCGACCGTCCCGGCCGGCCTCACCGGCAGTGCCGTCGGCACCGCGGTGACCCTGCGGTGGTCACCCGCGACCGACGACGTCGCGGTCACCGGCTACGACGTGCTCCGCGACGGTGCCAAGGTCGGCAGTCTCACCGGTACGGCGGCCAGCCCACCCGCCACCACCTTCACCGACGTCGGCCTCAAAGCTGACACGACCTACACGTACGCGGTGATCGCCCGCGACGCCCAGGGCAACACGTCGGCCCGCAGCGCCCCGGCCGAGGTCCACACCGGAAGCTCCTGCGCCGCCGTCTGCGCCGCCACCCAGGTGACCACTGAACGCGACCTGCCCTGGGGCCTGGTGCAACTTCCGGACGGAACGGTCCTCTACGGCCAGCGTGACCTGTTCACCATCCAGGCGATGGCCGCGGACGGCACCGGCAAGCACAGCATCGGCAAGGTCCCGGACGCGGCCGGCACCAACGGCGAAGGCGGCGTGCTCGGCCTGGCGGTCTCCCCCAGCTTCACCACCGACCACTGGCTGTACGTCTACCACACCACGGCGACGGACAACCGCATCGTCCGCTTCCAGTACGACGGCACGCTGCGCACCGAGTCCCGCGAGATCCTGGTGACCGGAATCCCCCGCAACAAGTACCACAACGGCGGCCGCCTGCGGTTCGGCCCGGACGGCAAGCTCTACGCGGCGGCCGGCGACGGCCAGGACCCGGACCAGGCCCAGGACCCGGCCAACCTCGGCGGCAAGGTGCTGCGGCTCAACCCGGACGGAAGCGTCCCGGACGACAACCCGTTCCCGGGCAGCTACGTGTGGAGCTACGGCCACCGCAACCCGCAGGGCCTGGCGTTCGACTCCCAGGGACGGCTGTGGGAGCAGGAGTTCGGCAACAACGTGATGGACGAGACCAACCTGATCGTCAAGGGCGGCAACTACGGCTGGCCGGCCTGCGAGGGCACCATCGGCGACGCCTGCGCGAACGAGGACTTCATCGCCCCGGCCCAGACCTACCCGGTGGCAGCAGCGTCGTGCAGCGGCATCGCGATCGTCCGGGATGTCATGTACATCGCCTGCCTGCGCGGCACCCGCCTGTACCGAGCGGTGATCGAGGGTGACCACCTGACCGGGATCCAGCAGTACTACGTCGGCACCTACGGCCGGCTGCGCACGGTCGAGCCGACCAACGACGGCAACCTGTGGCTGACCACCAGCACCGGTGGCGACAAGGACAGCATCCCCCGCAACAGCAACGAGAAGATCTTCAAGATCACCCTGGGCGAGAGCTGACGGAGGTCGCCGGCAGCGCCGGCTGCGCCGCCACCAGACGGGCCAGTCCTTCCGGGTCCTCCCGGTGGGCATCGTGGCCGGCCTCGAGCACCTCGTGGGCGAAGGTGTCCGACGCACGAGCGAGGTCGTTCAGCACAGCCTGCATGGCGTCGCGGCCGGCGCGCCAGGCCGAGGCCGCCGGCTCGTCGAAGAGCAGGGCGAACTCGACTGTCAGCGCCCCGCTCACGACGAGCACCGGGCAGCGGCGGCGGCGATAGACAGCGGGCAGGTCGAGGGCGTCCACCTCACGCATCATCTGCAGCAGGGCGGGCGACATGCCCCGGGACATGTCGTCCAGGTCGGCCCGCAGCCGCCGCAGCGCGTCGGCGGCGAACTCTCCGCTGAGACCGAGCATCTGATCGGTACGGGTCGGATTGCCATGACCGTCCACATTGACGGCGAGCGGGCAGTCCTCGTGGCCGGCGGCCCAGACGGCAGCCACCATGCCGCCGAGTGAATGCCCGACGACCACCGGCGTCCGCAGACCGAGAGCCGTCACCACGGACTCGGCGTCGGCGACGGCGGCTTCCCAGGACCAGTGGCCGGGCCCGCTGGCCCCGTGCCCGCGCAGGTCCATCGCCACCGGCCGATGGCCGTCGCTGCGCAGCACCCGGGCGAACTCGTCCCAGTCGCTGTGGGTACGCCCGCCCCCGTGCATCAGCAGGACGTCGGGCCCGGAGCCGCCGTAGTCGTACACCGCCAGGGGTAGATCACCGACGAAGTGTTCGGACGGATTCAGCACGCGCCGACCCTATCAACGCGTATCCGCCCGATTACCGCATGTCAGACGCCGGCATCGTCCGTAGATCACGACTTGGCGACGTATTGGCATCAGCTCCGCGAGACGACTCAAACGTGGCCTAGGCCGACATTAAGTCTCGCTTAAGAGCGGTGATGGACGTCGATGCGGCGATACCGTCGGGGCCCCTCCTGGCGTCCGCCACCACGGCGCCGATCGAGGCTTGCCCGTCTCACCCCCGGAAGGCTCCGCATCCATGTCCTCTCCCCGCCGCAGACGCCCCCTGCGCCGCGTCGCGCTCATCGCGACCGGTGTCCTGGCGGTCGGGCTCGTCGGTATCCCCTCGGCCCTCGGCAGCGCCTGGCTGCTTCCCTCGGCGTCGTCGCCGGGCGAGCGCACCGTAGCGGTGTCCGAACCCGAACCGCTGACCTCCGTGCCCGCCGACGATCCCGGCGAAGGCCTTGTGCACAAGGGCCTGCGCCCCGGCGGGAAAGGTACGTCCTGCGCGGGTGAGTACGAGGTGATCGGCACCGGCCGGTGCTCGCACGGCCCCGACGAGGCGCCTCCCGGCCTCAGCGTGAAGAAGCGGGTTCAGCCGGTCGCCGCGGTCCGCAAAGAATCGAAACTGCCGTCCCGTACGGCTCCGCTGCTCCAGCCCGACGCGCTCGCCCTGACTCCGGCCGCCGCCCCCACGGCTGCCGGCGCGGCGGCTGCCGCGGGCGATGTGGTCTGCGAGGGCGACGGGCAGAGCGGCAAGCGGGTCCAGGTCCTGTACGTCCGCGCCGCCGCCACCGCGAGCCGCTTCGCCGCGTACGAGGCTTCCTTCCGTACGTGGGCCGCCGGCGTGGACACCATCTACGACGCCAGCGCCCAGGAGACCGGCGGACACCGGCACCTGCGGTACGTGACCACCTCGGACTGCCAGGTGGACGTCCGCGAGGTCGAGGTGCCCGCCGGCCAGCTCGACGACTTCAGCAAGACCATCAGCGCGCTGAAAACTCTCGGCTTCAGCCGCACCGACCGCAAGTACATGATCTTCGCCGAATCGAACGTGTACTGCGGCATCGGCACCTTCGCGGGCGACGACCAGGCGTCGGCACGCAACCGCAGCAACGCCGGCCCGTCGTACGGCCGCAGCGACACCGGCTGCTGGGCGGCGAGCGTGGCGGCTCACGAGCTCGGCCACAACCTCGGCGCCGTCAGCAACAGCGCCCCGAACTCCAGCAAGGCCGGTCACTGCGTCGACGACTACGACGTCATGTGTTACAAGGACGCGCCGGAGACCACGGTGAAGATCGTGTGCACGGACCGGGCCAAGGAGAACCGGCTCGACTGCAACCACGACGACTACTACAGCACCGACCCGCAGCCCGGCAGCTACCTCGCGTCGCACTGGAACGTCGCCAGCAACGAGTTCCTCATCGCCGGCGAGACCGGTGGGGCGCCGGAGCCCACGCCCAGCTCGTCGCCCTCGGCCACGCCGTCGGCCGCTCCGTCCAGCACGCCGAGCGTGCCGGTCCCGTCGCCGTCCGCGAGCCGCACCACACCGCCCACGCCCGGCCCGAGCGCTTCCCAGCCGGCACCGACCACGCCCGCGCCGAGCCCGACCAAGCCCAGCGCGGACCCGGGTCCCGCGCCGGCCAAGCTCACCGTCGCGCAGCTCGCCACCACGTCGGCCCGGCTCAGCTGGCCGTCGGCGGGTTCGGGCAGCAGCTACGGGGTCGTCGTCGACGGCCGTACGCTCGGCACGGTCCGCTCGGCCGCGGTGACGATCACCGGCCTCACGCCGGGACGCACCTACCGCATGAAGATCACCAAGGGGTCGGCCGACTACACCGACGAGGTCGCGGTCTCGACCCCGGCGGCGGCCGTGCCGCCGGCCGGGCAATGGTTCTCGCTGTCCAACGCACTCACCGGTGAGACCGCCGACGTGTACGGGGCCCGCAGCGCCGACCGCACGCCCCTGGTGACCCAGGCCGCGACCGGCGAGGCCAGCCAGTCGTGGCGCCTCGACGGGGGCAAACTGGTGTCGAAGGCGACCGGCAAGTGCGTCAGCCCGCTGGGGCGTGCCGTGGCCGGTGCCGTACTGGTCCAGAAGGACTGCGCGACGGCGGCGACGTGGCAGGTCACCCGTACCGAAGCAGGTTTGACCCTGGCCACCGGCGGCCTCGTGGCCGGCCCGGGCAGCGCCTCCTACGGAGGCCGGCCGCTGCTCGCCCTGCAGAACCCGTCAGGGGTACGCCAACAGGCATGGTCGGCCGACGTCAGGTGACCAGAACGACCGGAACACCGCCGCACCACCGGCCAAGCCGGTGGTGCGGCGTCCTGGCGGCGGTGCTGATCGCGGTCGGTACGGCCGCCCCGGCGCAGGCCCACGCCGGCATCATCCTCACCGTCAACGACGACGGCCGCGGCAGCGTCTCGGTCGACCTGCTCTGGGCCGACGGGCATCCGGTCACCGAACCGGTGGCCGGGACCATCGTCGCCGTATCGTCCGCGGGTGACCAGGTAGGACCGAGTGCACTCGCCCGCCTGGAGGGCACCTCCACCGCTGTCTACGAAGGCACGCTGCCCGACGGCGATTGGCAGGTGACCATCGACGTCGCCGCACCCGGCATCGGGCACTGCGCGGCACCGGTCGACGTGCAGCGTGGCGGATCTGGCCGGCCGGGCTCGACCCGCTGCGGCGAACCGAAGCCGGCGGCCGCGGCGCCGGTCGCGCAGCAGCAACCGAGTGGCGGGCGGTCGCACCTACCGCTGGTCGCGGCGGCCGGGGTCGTCCTGGTGGGCGTGGGCGTTGCCGTGGCCCTCCGGCGGAGACGGTCCGGCCGCAAGTAGTGGAGTGCTCGCTTCGCGGCAGGCCAGCTGGGCGGTGACGCGCCGGCGCACGGTCAGCGCCGGGCTACCTCCTCCCCCGCGGCTGGTCACTGCCGTGGAAGCCCCGGCATTGCTGTAGAACCATTAGATGATCTCGCCCGAACCGTTGAGCCTCGTGCCCCTCACCGCTACCTGGGCTCAACGGTGGCCGGAGTGCTTGCCGATCGCACACGAGCTGAAGACGCACTATCCACAGCGGTGGGTCAGGTTTCACAGCCTGCCCGAGTCGGGGCGCTACCCCAGAACAGCGGACGAGTACGCCACGGTGCTGATGCGGCACCGTACGATCCTCGGCGAACTCTCCGCAGACGCAAAGATTCTTCTCTTCACTACAGACTGGACCGAGACTGAAGCGCCTAGCCCTCCTCTGTCGTCACGACGCGCGGAATTATCGCCAGGAGGGTTGCATTGGCGCACCGTCATCGAGGACTCGGACCAACAGACCTATACCCACCTGTACGTCGAATCGCTGAACCTGGCTACTCCTGAGCTCGACCTACTGCTTCGCGCTGTCGCGGATGACGAACTGTCCAACGTCATGATCGCTCCGCCGAACTTGGAATGGCTCTACCACCCATACGACGGCGGGGCGGACGTCATCCTGCCCACCCGAGAGCAGCGCGACGCTTTGAAGCTCACGTACGGAGGTTGGTTGTCCCACCATCCCGCAGGACTTTAGGACGATCCACGAAAGGTCGGCTGGCCGCTCTCTGCACTTGTCGGTCAAGGTGCGCTACGGAACACCGCACGTGACCACGTGGTCCCCAAGATGTGCAGAACGCCGTCCCGTTGACCCGGATCGGTCCGCGTCCGTGGCCTCGGAATGCTGTTCGTTGACGCGTCGCCCTGGCCGTCGTCGTCCACGGCGCTTGCTGGCGGACCGATCCCATACTGCCAGGGGCGCGGTAATCGGCTGCCCGCCTCGGGCATGCTGGGGTGATGGCAGTAAGCCTTCGCGGCATCTTCGATTCCGACGCCAACCTCTACGACCGCGCCCGACCTGACTACCCACCTGAGCTGTTCGCCGACCTCGTGCGGCTGACGGGCCTCGACGCGACCAGCAGCGTGATCGAGATCGGGCCCGGCACGGGTCAGGCGACCCGCGGACTGCTCACGACCGGTGCCACGGTCACCGCCGTCGAGATCGGAGCCAACCTGGCTGCCCGCCTGGCGGCCAACCTCCCCGACGTGACCGTGGTCAACGCAGCCTTCGAGGACTGGACTCCGCCGGGTCCGGTCGACCTCGTCACCAGCTTCACCGCCTGGCACTGGGTGGATCCCGAGGTGCGGGCCCAACGCGTCTACGCCGCCCTGCTGCCCGACGGCCATCTGGCCACGGTCGCCACAGCGCATGTGCGCGGCGGCAGCGTCGACTTCTTCGACCGGGCCCAGGAGGCCTACCTGCGCTGGGATCCGGCCACCGACCCCGACGAGCGGCTGCTGCCCCCCGACGACATCCCGGCCACGACCGACGAGATCGACACCTCAACGCTGTTCGGACCCGCGACCCGACGCCGCTACGTCCGCGACATCGAGTACACCGCGGACACCTACCTCGATGTCCTGGGCACGTACTCGGGCCATCGCGCCCTGTCCGACCAATCGCGGAACGGGCTGCTCGGCGACCTCCGCGCCCTGATCGACAACGACCACGCAGGCGTGGTGATCAAGACCTACCTGCACGAGCTGCGGGTCGCTCCTGCCCGGTAGTCGGACCATCCATCCCGTCATGGCCGGGGCGGCGTGAGCGCCAGGTACGACGACAGCATGCAGGACGGCCGCGGATCGGGTTTGCGGCATCGCTCCTGCCAGGAGAAGACGAGCGGGATGAACGCGGTGGGGCTCCAGCACTCCGCCAGCTCGGCACCGCAGTCGCTCAGCAGGCCGATCCAGAGCCCCCGTCGCCGGAGTTCCGCCAGGACGCCGAGCGCGTGGTGCCGCGCCTTCGGAGGCGGGCATGACCGCTCCGGTGATGCGCGAGCGCGACGGGGAGCTGGGCAGATGACGGGCTCGCTCCGCGGGAAAGCGCCACCGCCCTCAGCGTGCTCTCCGTCCCGCCGTGGACCCGATGGTGCGCTCGCCGAAGCTCCCCAGCGCCTCCCAGAACCGTGGCCGGCAGACGCCGGACAGCTCGCCGGTGCGGTGCGCGAGGGGGCTCGCGATACTCCTCAGCGCCGGGGTCGGTCAGCGTGTCGAAGTAGTCGACGATCACCGCGCGCATGGCCCACACACGGACGCGCCGGAGACCCCCGTTGGTGCGAGGGCCTCCGGCGAGGCGGTTCCGTGCGGTGAATCAGGATCAGCGAAGGATCAGGTTGCCGCTCTGCGAGCCGCTCATTTCGCTGGCGCGTTCTGCGGCGCCGCAATACTCGCGGCTTTATCCGGCTGGCGTTTCGTTCAGACCCAAACCACGCACGATGTTGTCGCGGTTCGCGTTTCCGCGCAGCGCGGTCAAGGAATTCAAGCGGCCCAGCAAAGTCGTGGAAGACGCGGGGCATTTCAAGTCCTGAATCGCCGACAAGGTCTTCTCAAAACGTTGGATGCGGCTCTCAAGGTCCGCTCCACTCGGCAAGGTCGCATTCTTGAGCGCTACCTGCGCGTTCACCTGGGCCTGAGTGGGTGGGCAACGACCGGGAACTTTCACCCCGGTAGGGCCAACGCGGTCGGCCGTCGCGTTCGGATCGCCCGGGCTGAAACCCAGCGCCGGCACCAAAGCGTTGATGCTACCGGAGCCGGCCCCGGCGTTCCCCGTCGCTCCACTCGCGGCCGCGTCACCGGATCCCGAGGCGGCGGCTTTATCCGCTGGCGTTTCATTCAGACCCAAACCACGCACGATGTTGTCGCGGTTCGCGTTTCCGCGCAGCGCGGTCAAGGAATTCAAGCGGCCCAGCAAAGTCGTGGAAGACGCGGGGCATTTCAAGTCCTGAATCGCCGACAAGGTCTTCTCAAAACGTTGGATGCGGCTCTCAAGGTCCGCTCCACTCGGCAAGGTCGCATTCTTGAGCGCTACCTGCGCGTTCACCTGGGCCTGAGTGGGTGGGCAACGACCGGGAACTTTCACCCCGGTAGGGCCAACGCGGTCGGCCGTCGCGTTCGGATCGCCCGGGCTGAAACCCAGCGCCGGCACCAAAGCGTTGATGTTACCGGAGCTGGCTCCGGCGTTGCCCTGTTCGGCGGCCTGGCCCATCCCCGTGCCGACCGCGAGCGCCGAGCCGAGCAGCGCTGCGGCGGCACTTCCCATCACCAGCTTGCGCGTCCGGCTACTGACTCCGCGTCGATACATGCACGGCTCCTCTTCATCTAGGTACTGCTTGTGCCGAGAGATACGAGCAGTGATGCGGCAGCAGTTCATGACGCTGAGCAAGCTTTCCTTAAGTTTCTTTAACGTGGCTCTCGGGGCGTGCAGCCGCCAGCATCGTCGCGCCCACGTCCGCCCGGCCCAGCTACGCCGCAGCGCCGAACCCCACAACAGGGTGGCGGTCTGCACGACCCCTGTTCATCACCACCAAGAACGGCCGGACTGGTAGCTGCAGTGCTAACCCTTCTTCTGCCGGCCCCCTCAAGAGCGCCCCACCAGCACCGATGCAAGGAGTCAAGGGTGGCCGCAGACCATCGCGAAGCGACGCGGTGCGTCCTTGACGCCTGGTACCGGTGCTGGACCATTGAGGCGAGAAGGGAAGGCCGACCGAGTTGTCGCTCGTACCTTCCAGGGTCCGCAGGACTGCCGCCGGCTGAAGTCCAGCTCCAGGAGCGAGGAAGGAATGCCATGGTGCGGCCCGCCGCGCCGGCCGATGCCAGCCGGAGGCCGCCAGCAGGCCGGGCGCGAGCGGGCACGGTCGCCTTGATACACAGACTGACCAAGTCGGCAGTAACACTTGCTTGCTGCGGGTTTCTGGACCAGCGGTCAAGGTGCGCTAAGACCGGCGCCACTTGACTCTTGTGGTCCCCAGAAACGCGAAGAAGGCTGGTCCAAGATCCGGACCAGCCTTCTTACCTGCTGAACACTTTGTCGGGCTGACAGGATTTGAACCTGCGACCCCTTGACCCCCAGCATTTAGAGGGCCCAGCGACGTGCTGACAAACGTTTTACCAGGTCACTGAGAAGTATACTCGGCCGAGTAAAGGGGTCCAAGCACATCACCCCTTTAGGGCTACCCTCATGGTACCTGACCTGCGTCTTTGCCAACCTGCTTGCCTCAGCATCGTTCTCCCGGCGATCCGACTGACCCAGCGCGGCTGACTTCTACCGTCGTCGCAGTGCTCAACAAGGCCGACAACGACGCTTATACGTGCTATCAATTCCACCTCGAATCTAACAATGACAGAACAAGCGCTCCGTCATTGCGAGGCGAACAAATCCTCCAGCATCGCCTTTGATCTAGAAGAAACCTCTTCGTCAGGGAAGAACCGACTACACAATTCCAGCGCCGCCTCGACGGTGGAGATCCCAAGAATCTCGGCGAGTGCACGGAGATCGTCCTCGTCTCGGCCCCGGGAAGCAAACGCCTTCATCGCGAATACATGCTCCGGGGAGGCCGCCATCACGCGAATGCCGGGGTGGTCGAACACTTCGCGCTTTCCAGCGTCGTACTGGTTTGAGACGTAGGCGCTGGCCTGGTCGTTAAGCCACCACGGCGGTAAACCCATCGCTTCCGCCACGTTGCGCGCTTCTTCCAGAACGATGCCATGCGGCAGAAATGTGGCATCCACGTCCCTTGTCACCCGGTCGGCATCATAGGCAAGCGCCATCGCGGCACCGCCGACGATGAACAGGTCGGCCACTACGCCTCGGCGGACCAGCCGGTCGCCGAGCGCCGAGAATGCCCGCTCGAGTTCGGCTCGGCCGAGCAGTCCGTCATCAGTCATGCCGCGTCCAAGTCGCGGGCGGACAGGTAGACGCCGTGCTTGCGAAAGGCGGCCGGCGCCCAGACGAGAGCCTCCATACGCTTCGACGGCAGCGACGAAGGGAACCAGGGGGTGGCGAGAATCCGGGGTCTCGACCATTCGGGAGGCGCCAGATCCATTTGCGCAGCGAGGTGCTCCGCAAGAGCGCCGAGCAAGACGTCCCACTGCAGGTCGCCTGTCGTCGGTGGCTCGTCGAACAGCAGCCGGGCCTGTGCGTCGGCCTGCTCCCAGCGGTACTCCTCGAGAAACTCCCAGACGTGCTTCCACCGGATCTTCTCGTCAGTGTGGCGGGAGAGGTGGCCGGCGAGTTCGACCATCGTCATCGGTTGGTACGCCATGGCTGCTTGGACCTCTACCTCTCAACGGTGTCGCCGTCGATCCTACGAAGCTGAACCGACCGGATGCGGAGAACACGGCCGCGAGGTACTCACCGGAGCACTCCTCCGCCAGCAGAGTCAGCTGGTATCCAGGTGCTCGTGGGCGTGAGCGAGTAGCTGGTCGCGGTTGTTGAGCTGACCGTCGGGTGGGGTGTTCTGTCGGCCTCGGCGATCAGCCTTTCGATGATCATCGTACGCCGGTGGCGGTGCTGCTGCCGAGGTCGCGGACGGCGTCGCGTAGGCCGAGCAGGTAGACGTGGCGGATGCGTTCGCGGGTTCTCGGTGTGGGGTCGCTGGGTTCAGCGGTGTTGCCAGCGATCCAGTCGGCGCGACCGCGTAACACCGTGGGTGGTGGCGGGGTGTAGGTCAGGGTGAACGCGGCCTTCGCGGGGCCGAGGGCAATGGCGTGGTGGTAGGGGGCCAAGTCTTCAGTGCTGCCGTTGCAGGAGGCGCGCAGGGTCACCGTGGTGGCATCGCGCCGACGGAAGAGGTCTTCTCTGCTCAGGTAGCGGGTGCGGCGTCCGTCGAGAGGTTCGGTCAGCAGGCGGATAGCTCGGCCCGAGACTCGTTGACGACCAGGCAACGGCCAGCAGCAGCAACCGGAACTCGAACGCGCCGATAGTGGTCACCGACAGACAACCGGCGTCGGCGGCATCGACGATGCCGGACACCAGCGCTGTCATGCCCAGCGGCGCGCACACCGCGCCGATCAGGTCGAAGCGGCCGGCGCGGCGCTCGGTCTCTCCGACCACCCGTGGCACGGCGATGATCATGGCGATGGCGATGGGGACGTCGAGGAAGAACCCGGCCCGCCACGACCCCAGATCGGTGAGGATCCCACCGACGACCAGGCCGGCGCTTGCGCCGATCCCCGCAACGGCACTGTAAGCGGCCACCGCCTTCGCCTGCTCTCGGCACTCGGCCCTCGGCGAAGCTTGCAGTCAGCAGCGACAACGACGATGGGGCCAGGATCGCGGCACCGACACCCTGCAGGGCGCGGGCGGCCATCATCCGCCACGCGGTCGGGCGACGCCGACCAGCAGTGACGCCAAACGAAGTCCAGGCGATCTTCGTCTCGATGGAGGCGACGGCCTGTTCCACGTTCCAGAAGACTTCGGCAGCATCGGGCACGAGGTAATTTGGCTAGCATGGATGCCGGCATATCAGATACCGAGACGATGAAGAGGTCGCCGCGGCGACGCCTGCGCCGAGTGGCACTCGTCTCGCTGTCCGTACTCGTCGTCCTCGCGATCGCTCTGTGGACCGCCTTTCAGGTGAGTCCCTGGCCCGCGGTGCTCGTGCTCCGAGCCACCGGCAACGACGGCCTCGACGCGGGCCAACATCTGGCACGCTACGTGCCTCCAGGCATCACCCAGGAGATCGACCGGGTCTACGACCCGGACGATCCGGACGGCCGGATGGACGTCATCTATCCGTCAACCACCGACCGTCGGCTACCCACCGTCGTCTGGGTGCACGGCGGAGCCTTCATCGCCGGCACCAAATCGGCACTACCCAATTATCTCGCGGTCATAGCCTCACACGGGTACACCGTCGCGAATGTCGAGTACACCGTCGCCCCAGAAGCGAAATACCCCGGCCCTATCCTTCAGCTCAACAAGGCACTGCGGCACCTGCAGGACAACGCCGACCGACTTCATGTCGACCCGACCCAGTTCGTTCTTGCCGGCGATTCCGCCGGGGGTCAGATCGCCGGGCAAGCCGCCTTGGCCATCAGCGAACCGGCCTACGCCGATAAGGCACAACTATCAGCCACGATAACCCCGCAGCAGCTACGCGCCGTCATTCTCACCTCCGCGGCGACCGACATCGAACAGGCCCGTGACCATCTGCAGGACAAACAGTTCGGCTGGTTCCTCCGTACCGTGATGTGGGCGTACTCCGGCAAGAAAAACTTCGCCGACGATCCACGATTCCGGCTGGCGTCGCTGCCGCAAAATGTCACCGCAAATTACCCACCGACCTTCATCACCACAGGACCGTACGACCCCCTGTTGTCACATTCGGAAGCGATGGCCCAGGCGCTGCGCACCAAGAAGGTCGACGTCGACGCGCTTTTCTTTGACCGCGCCACCACCGATCCGGGCATCGGCCACGAATACGCTCTCGATCTCGACACTCCCCAGGCGCGCGAAGCTATGAAGCACATCGTGGCCTTGTTGCGCGCCCACACCACCAGTCCGCAACGTCGTCAGGGCGTCAGCGACGCCTGGTGATCGACCAAGCGAGCTGCCATCCCGCCAGCACGGCTACGGCGAGCGGGATCCAGCCAGCGTGCTGAGCGGCCTGCAGCACGGATGAGATCCGCCTAGTGTGCGTGACGCCGTACTTGCCAACCGTTATACCGGATCGGCCACGGGCCTCAACGCGCCTACATTCTGCGTTGCATCGAGGGAGGGCACCGCCACGGCGAACTTCGGTTTGCGGTCAGCGACGTAGCGGCGCACGACCGCGTAGGACACCTCGCGCATCCCGTGCTCGTCGATCAGACGGGTCGTAGATCCGCTGACGGTATGCCGCTGCCTGGTCGGCGCGTCCAGGTCCGCGCGCAGGATGTCGTCGATGACCCGCTCGAAATCGTCCAGCTTCGACGGCCCGGGCGGCATCGGCTTGCGCGGCGCCGGCCATGCCGAGGTCAAAGCGGAACAGACGGTGCGGCGGCTGACCTCATACTTGCGCGAGGCCCCGCACTGACATGCCTGCCCGGGAGTCTCGCCGAATCGCCGCGAACGGGTCGACCTTCGACATCGGCGGCATCGGCGGGATCCCGTCCAGACCAGCCGATGCTCCCACCCGTCACGGTGGGCCGAAACTCCCGAACATCGAATCCACCCGATCGAGGTGGAACCCGAACCGGGAAACAAGCCCCTGGAGAACGGGTTCCCGCCTCACATCCGGGTCATCGACCGGGGATCACCACCAGTAGTTGTCCTGCGCCAGGTAGGGCGCCTCCAGTTCGGCGATCTCACCAGCGGTGAGATCGAGTTCGAGGGCGGCGACGGCGTCCGGCAAGTGGTGCGGCTTGGTGGCTCCCACAATCGGGCAGGACACGACCGGCTTGGACAGCACCCAGGCCAGCGCAACCTGCGCCATCGCGACGCCCCGAGCCTCGGCGACCCGCTGGATCGCGTTCACCACCGGCTCGTCGACGTCGCGGTCGAACGCCTTCGCCACGTCGTCCGACGATGACCGGGCCGTCCGCTGACCCCAAGGCCGGGCGGCTCGGCCCTTCGCCAGCGGCGAATAAGGTGTCAACCCGACGCCCCGGTCGAGACACATCGGAATCATGTCCCGCTCTTCCTCGCGCTTGAGCACGTTGTACTGGTCCTGCATGGCCGAGAACGTCGTCCAGCTGTTCACCACGGCGGCGTGCTGCGCCTTCGCGAACTGCCACGTCCACATCGACGACGCGCCGAGGTAGCGCACCTTGCCGGCCCGGACCAGGTCGTCGAGGGCCTGCATGGTCTCCTCGACCGGCGTCTCGGGATCGAAGCGATGGATGTAGTAGACGTCGATGTAGTCGGTGCCCAGCCGCCGCAGCGAGGCGTCGGCCTGCTCGAGGATGGCCTTGCGGGACAGGCCGCTGCCGCCCGGTCCGTCATGCATCTTCCCGCTGACCTTGGTCGCCAGCACGATCTCCTCGCGCCGGGAGAAGCGGGAGATCGCCCGGCCGACGAACTCCTCGGACGTGCCGCCCTGGTAGACGTTGGCGGTATCCCAGAACGTCACACCCAGCTCGACAGCCTGCCGGAAGAACGGCGCCGCGGCATCCTCGTCCAAGGTCCACTGGTGCATGCCGGCCGCAGCCTGCCCGTAGCTCATGCACCCCAGCCCGATACGACTCACCCTCAGTCCGGTCCGACCCAGCCGAGTGAACTCCACTAGTTACCTCCCGAATCAGCCAGCACGACTCAGGCGCACCGTCGGCACGCCGCGCGGCCACACCGCCCAGCCTTGCACGTCACGCCGGACGGCACCGGCAGAGCTCGGGCCTCCGCCGCAGGAGAGTCATAGCGGGTGGGCCCGGAACTGGCGCACACAAGAACAGCCGAAAGTTCCTGGGCCACAAGACGATTCCGCCCGGACCCGCCGAGACCGTCGGTACCACACCGCCGACCCGGCGCTGGCCGCTCTTGGGTCAAATCCTTGTTCGTACACGATCACTCATGTCAGGGTGACTGTTCAGGCTGGCGTGGTCACCGCGGGGACTGACCAGGTCGAGATGGAGGGCGAAGCGTGTCGGATCCGGGCTTCCGTGAACAACTCGATCAGCAACGCCACACCAGAGTCGACGAACGCTGGGCCGGCGGCCTGCCCGCGCAGTACGGCGCGGCGCCACGCGTGCGGGTCGGCCGCACCAAGTGGTTCAACCTATTGTGGCTGGTCCCGATCGGGTTCGCGCTGCTGGTAGTCGGGATCGCGGTCGCCAAGGGTCTGCGGAGCATCCCAGCGGTCGAAGACTTCATCGACCGCTACCCCGGAGTTCCTGAGCCCCAGGCCGGGACACCGATCGGGATACCGGCCTGGCTGGGCTGGCAGCACTTCCTCAACATGTTCCTGATGATCTTCATCATCCGGTCCGGCCTGTCGGTGCTGGCCGACCACCCACGGCTGTACTGGACCCGCAATTCCACACCCGGTTCCGAGTGGTACCGGATGCAGAAGCCGGTCCCGGACGACCCCAACTACACCGCCAAGGCCGACTCGATCACCCTGCCGGACGGGTTCGGCCTGCCCGGGCGGCGGCACTCCATCGGGCTGGCCCGCTGGTGGCATCTCGGCGTCGACGTACTGTGGCTGACCAACGGCATAGTCTTCATCATCCTGCTGTTCGTCACTGGGCAGTGGCGAAGGATCACTCCGACCGGCGTGGATTCCATCCCGCATGCCGCGTCGGTGGCGATCCAGTACCTGTCGCTGGACTGGCCCCTCGAAAACGGGTGGGTCGCCTATAACAGTCTGCAGGTATTCGCGTACTTCATCACGGTCTTCGTCGCCGCTCCGGCGGCGCTCATCACCGGCCTGGGCATGTCGCCGGCCCTGTCGACACGCTTCCACCGGATCAGCTCAGTGTTCAGCATCCAGCTCGCGCGGTCACTGCACTTCCTGGTGCTGTGCTGGTTCCTGTTCTTCATCCTGATCCACGTGACGCTGGTCCTGACCACCGGCGTTCTGCGCAATCTCAATCACATGTACGCCTCCAACGACACCGACTCGTGGACCGGATTTGCGATCTTCAGCGCGTCGATGATTGTCATGACGGTGGCCTGGGCCGCGGCGACGCCGGTCACCTACCGGCACCCGCGGCTGATCCGCCGGGTCGGATACGCCTTGATCGGCCCGGTGCAGCGACTGTTCGAACACATCGACTCCAAGCCGGGCCGTTACACCGAGAAAGACATCTCCCCGCACTTCTGGGCCAACGGCCGCGTCCCGGAAAGCGAGGAATACCGCGCCTTGCAGCAGGACGACTTCCGCGACTACCGGCTGCAGGTCTACGGACTGGTCGACAACCCGGCCTCCTTGAGCCTCGAGGATCTGCGGGCCATGGCATATCACGAGCAGATCACCCAGCACTTCTGCATCCAAGGATGGTCCGGGGTCGCCAAATGGGGTGGCGTCTCCATGCAGACCATCCTCGACGTGGTCAACCCCGGGCCGAAAGCGAAGTGGGTGATCTTCTACTCGTTCGCGCAGGGCTCCGAGGAAGGCATCTACTACGACGCCCAGCCCATCGAGCAAATGAGCTACCACCTCACGATGCTCGCCCTGGACATGAACGGCGAACCGCTCAACTACCACCACGGCGCGCCGGTCCGGCTGCGCAACGAGGTCGAACTCGGCTTCAAGATGGTCAAATGGATCAAAGGTATCGAGTTCGTCGAGAACTTCGACGAGATCGGCGGCGGCCTCGGTGGCTACAACAACGACCATGAATTCTTCGGCTACCGCCAGCCCATCTGAGCTTCTCCGGCGGGCGCCGGTCAACGCGTTCGCTTTCGTCATGGCATCCGGCATCCTCTCCACCGCCCTGGCGCAGGCCGGCGCCGCCATCGTGTCCCGCATCCTGCTGGGCGCCGCGGCCGCCGGCCTAACCGTGCTGCTCCCGATCGCCGTCCTACGGGTGGTACTGCACCCGCGCGCCGCCGTCGAGGACGGCCAGAACCCGGCCAAGGCGTTCGGCTACTTCACCCTCATCGCCGCGCTCGGCGTCCTCGCGGCACACGCCGCCCAAGCGGGCGCGAGCACGTGGGCGGTCGCTCTCGCCGCCGCGGCCATCCCACTGTGGGTTGTCCTGGTGTACGCGATACCAGCCGGCCTGATGCTGCGATCACACTCCGAGCCGGTGTCGGCGGCGATCGACGGCACCTGGTTCCTCTGGGTCGTCGGCACCCAGTCGGTCTCCATCGTGGTCAGCGTCGTCGACCTAGGACTCGGCACCATCCGGCCGTTGATCGCCGTCGGGCTCTGGAGCGTCGGGATCGTGCTCTACCTGATCCTCGCCACCCTTGTCCTGTTACGGCTGCTGACCGTGCCGAACTCGCCGAACACGATGACGCCGTCCTACTGGATCTTCACCGGCGCCACCGCCATCTCGGTACTGGCCGCCGCCCACATTCTGCGACTACCGGACTCTCCCGCGTCGGCCGCGACCCAACCGTTCGTCTCCGGCGCGGCCCTCGTCCTCTGGTCCTTCGGCACCTGGTGGATCCCGCTGCTCCTCGTCTTCGGCGTGTGGCGGCACTTGGTACGCCGCCGCCCACTGCGTTACGAAGCCGGCGTCTGGAGCATGGTCTTCCCCCTGGGCATGTACGCCACGGCGAGCATGAAGATCGGCGACGTGCTCGACATGACCCCGATCCACCACATCGGCCGGGTGGCGACCTGGGTAGCCCTGACCGCCTGGACCGCGGCACTCCTCGCGATGGTCCGCCAAGCCGGCCGACACGTCCTCACACGACGGTGACTTCGGAACCGAGCCGCGCACCCGCCGCCGCCTCAGCGAAGCGCTCGATGGCGGGCATTGACCTCCTTACACGGACAAGCCCAGCCCTGAAACTGTTCCACCCCGGGTTTGATGGAGCCATTGCCCACCGGCCGACCGTCTGGGCGACGACCAGGCCCGGAGCGAGCGCATCGGTGAACGCCCCAGCCACGCGGCCTGAGGTGGCGTCCTGCCAGCCACAAGCACCGGCAGAAACGCGTCACCGCCGAGAATGTCGTCATCGCCAGCTGACAGTGCCGTGCTTCACCGACGTCAGCCGACGATCGCACGACGGTTCGACATTCACAGGCGGTCGAGGACCTCGGCCGGGCCATGGCCAGCGGGCACTACCTCGCCGCCTCCGACGCGCTCGACCAGGCCAATCGGCATCACTGATCGGACGCGGCCCGGCGTGAGTCGGCGGCCGGGTGACCTTCCATCCGGCCGCCGTCTCAGCGTCAGATCTTTTGGAGAAGATCCTTCATCGTGGTGATCTCCGCCTGCTGATCGGTGACGATCTTCTGGGCCAGCGCCTTGGCGTCAGGATTCGACCCCTGGGCGACCTCCTGCTGAGCCATTTGGATCGCGCCTTCGTGGTGGCTGATCATCATGGTGAGGAACTGCTTGTCGAACGCCGCGCCCTTGGCGTCCATCAGCTTCTTCATGTCTTCGTCGGTCATCATGCCGGGCATCGACCCGTGGTCCATGCCTGGCATGGAGGACTCCATGCCCATGCTGGGCATCGGTGTGGCCTGGCCCCATGTGGTCAGCCACTCATTCATGGTGTCGATCTCGGGCTGCTGAGCCGCCTTGATCTTACCGGCGAGTTGCTTGACGTCGACGTTGGCAGCCCGGGTGTCGGCCAGCGCTGCCATCGTGATCGCCTGCTGGTGGTGCATGATCATGTCCTGGGCGAACGAGATGTCGGCGTCGTTGGACGTCGCCGTGCTGGACGACGGGGCGGCGGATGTCGCCATACCGCCGTGGTCCATGCCCGAGCCGGATGAAGAGTCGTCGCCGCCGCAGGCGGAGAGCACCAGCGTCACGGTGACGGCGGCGCCGGCCAACAGGCCTTGGCGCAGCACAGCAGCGGGCAGGGAAGAAGAGCGCATCATGGGGATTGGTGACCTTTCGGGTGTCGGATAACGGTGAGCGCAGAACAACGGCCCCGGGGATGGCTGCGTGGCAGCCTCACGGGACGAGTCGTCGTTCTAGATGCGCAGCACCGCAAGCGACGCGACACGCAATCCTTGATACCGCCACCCAGGTGGAGCGCGGGGAGCCGGCGGATCCCCGGTAGCCCGGTCGGGTGAGCGTGCGGAGCCGGTGCGGCGGCTCAGCAGTAGTGCGCCGAGCAGGAACACCATGGCCAGGCCGCCGAGAACGGCCACGCAGACACTCCAGGCATCCATTCCGCCGGTGCCGTGCCCATCGCCACAGTGGCCATCCGGGCAAGGCGCGGCCGTGGCCCCAATATCGAGTACCGCGGCGTGTGCGGGGCCGGCCTCAGCGTTCGACATGGAGGTGACGCCCGCATGAGAGTCCATCTGCATGCCCGCGTGGCCGAGGGTGTGCATCGTTGCCAGCCCGAACAGTGTGCAGAACAGCAACATCCATCGGGCGGTTCGCCCGAGCGTCGTTGCATCTGCCGCTTGCACGCCGTCCACGGTAGCGCGCGGATACGGGCAGGCTCGGCAGCCCCTACCGCCGCCGGAGGCGAACGACGGCCGCTCCAAGCTGGGGGGGGGGGAATGTCGTGCGCGTGTGCCTGAAGCGGAGCAGGGAGCGCCTACGATTCACGTACGAGCAGGGTCAAGGCCAGCCAACGGGACGGCGACGAGCCGATCACCCGCGGCGCGCGAATGCAGCTCGGCGGCCACTGCGAGCGCGTGCAGGCAGTAGGTGGCCAGCTCGGCGGGCGGCACGTACTACGTCGGTTTGAGCCGGTGGCGAACGGCGTTCACGCGGGACCTCGGTGAACTGCACGAGGACTACGTCGGACGCCAGTGTCGTCTTCGACGACCTGGTGCTGCTGGTCGAGACCAAGGCGACACGCTCCCCTTTGGCAGCGCGCGCCGCCGACGCCACCGTCCAGGACGCCTATTCGACGACGGTTGGCAAGGCGTTCGGTCAGCTGGGTCGCACCCTCGGGAAGATCGAGTCCGGTGCGCCGGAGTTCGCGCACATCCCGGTGGACCGGCCGATCATCGGCATGGTCGTCACTCTCGATCCTTGGTACGTCGCCAACAGCTTCGGCCGGGCGTTCCTGCCCACACCTGCGCTTCCGACCGTCGTGGCTCCCGTACGTGACAGTGAGCAACTCGTGGCGATCGGCCGTCGCCGCTTGATCAGCAGGATCCTGTACGAGATCACGCGCGTCGGCGACGAACGGCAGACCTGGGAGCTCGGGACGGCACTCCAGGGCTTTCATGAGCCGGCCGATCGGAACGTCCTGCTGTAGCGGGCGTTCGACCGGCTCCCGATCCGCCGCGGCGGTACTTCAGCAGACGCATAGCTGCCGCGTCGCCGGAAAAGGCCAGCGTGGGGCTCTCGCCATACCGACTTGGTACCCTAGGGGGGTATGGGTATAGTAGAGGACGAGGGAGCAACCGCCCGGCTCGCCGTTGTGAAGGAGACACCATGACTACTCAGGCCTACACCGTGACCGGTATGACCTGCTCGCACTGCGTCAACTCGGTCAGCACCGAGATCAAGCAGCTTCCCGGCGTCACCGATGTGCAGGTCGATTTGGGTTCGGGGTCGGTGACTGTCACCAGCGCCCAGCCGCTTGATGAGGACGCCGTCGCCGCGGCCGTCGACGAGGCCGGCTACGAGCTCGCGAGGCCGGCGTGAACACTCCAGCCCGCCTGGGTGCCTTCGGCGTAGGGCTGGCGGTCGTCTTCACCGCCGCCCTGGGTCTGGGCAGCGCCGTCGGCCCGGACCCGGCCCCCGCCGCCACTCACGCTCAGCACAGCAGTACCGACGAGCGACCCGCCGAGCAGCAGGTGCTGCCCGCCGGGCTCCAGGTGAGCCAGGATGGCTACCGGCTGCTTCCGCTGACCGGCGAGCTTTCAACCGGCGCCCCGCAGCCGTTCCAGTTCCGGATCATCGGGCCCGACGGCAACTCAGTGACCTCATATACCACCAGCCATGACAAGGACCTGCACCTGATCGTGGTGCGCCGCGACCTGTCCGGCTTCCAACACCTGCACCCGAGCCTGGCCACCGACGGCACCTGGTCGCTGCCGCTCGCCGTCGCGGCACCCGGTCAGTACCGCGTCTTCGCCGACTTCCAGCCGGCCGGACGCTCCGACGGGCTCACCCTCGGCACGGACATCCCCGCACCGGGCGACTACCAGCCCCGACCGCTACCGCCGGTCGACACCACGACCACAGTCGACGGCTACACCGTCACGCTCACCGGCACGCTGAAGCCGGGCGCCTCGTCCCAGCTCACCTTGTCGGTGAGCAGAAACGGCAAGCCGGTCACCGACCTGCAGCCCTACCTCGGCGCGTACGGTCACCTGGTGGCCCTGCGCGACGGTGACCTGGCCTACCTGCACGTGCATCCCGACGGCACGCCCGGCGACGGACGGACGGCAGCCGGACCCGGGACCACGTTCCACGCCGACGTGCCGTCAACTGGCAGCTACCGGCTCTACCTCGACTTCCAGCACGCCGGCAAGGTGCGCATCGCCGAGTTCACCGCGATCGCCGGCGCCCCCACCGCCGACACCGCGTCCGCACCGTCGCCCAGCCCCACGGGCCACGGCTCGGACGGCCACACCCACGATTAAGGAGGAGCGTCCATGGCGACAGCCCGGCCGCTGCAACAGGCGCCGAACCAGATCGAGTTGTCGATCGGCGGCATGACCTGTGCCTCCTGCGCATCGCGGATCGAGAAGAAGCTCAACCGGATGGACGGCGTCACCGCCACCGTCAACTACGCCACCGAGAAAGCGTCGGTCGGGTACGCAGACGACATCTCCCCCGCCGACCTGATCGCCACGGTGGAGAAGACCGGCTACACGGCCGTCCTGCCACCACCACCCGCCACGGCCGACGCACCGCCCGCCGGGGCCGAGCCCGCCGACGGGCTGCGCAGCCTACGGACCCGCCTGTTCACCGCGATCGCGCTCAGCGTCCCGGTCGTCGTCCTGGCCATGGTCCCGGCCTGGCAGTTCACCTACTGGCAATGGCTGTCACTGACCCTCGCGGCACCGGTGGTCGTCTACGGCGGCCTGCCGTTCCACAAGGCGGCCTGGACGAACCTGAGGCACGGCGCCGCGACCATGGACACCCTGGTGTCGCTGGGCACCCTGGCGGCGTTCGGCTGGTCGCTGTGGGCGCTGTTCTTCGGCACCGCCGGGACGCCCGGGATGACGCACCCGTTCACCTTCGACATCTCCCGCACCGACGGCTCCGGCGCCATCTACCTCGAAGCCGCCGCCGGAGTGACCACCTTCATCCTGGCCGGACGCTACTTCGAGGCCCGCTCCAAGCGCCGCGCCGGCGCCGCCCTACGCGCCCTGCTCGAGATCGGCGCCAAGGACGTCACCGTGCTGCGCGACGGCACCGAACGCCACATCCCGATCGGCGAACTCACGGTGGGCGACCAGTTCGTCGTCAGGCCGGGTGAGAAGATCGCCACCGACGGGATCGTCGAGGACGGCGCGTCCGCGGTCGACGCCAGCATGCTCACCGGCGAGTCGGTCCCGGTCGAAGTCGGCCCCGGTGACACCGTGGTCGGCGCGACCGTCAACGCCGGCGGCCGGCTGATCGTGCGCGCCGCCCGGGTCGGCACCGACACCCAGCTCGCGCAGATGGCCAAGCTGGTCGAGCAGGCGCAGACCGGCAAGGCCGCCGCCCAGCGCCTCGCCGACCGCATCTCCGGCGCCTTCGTACCCATCGTGATCGCCCTGGCCGTCGCGACACTCGGCTGGTGGGTCGGCACCGGCAACGGCTGGACGGCCGCGTTCACCGCTGCCGTGGCCGTGCTGATCATCGCCTGCCCGTGTGCGCTCGGCCTGGCCACCCCGACCGCGCTGCTGGTCGGCACCGGCCGCGGCGCCCAGCTCGGCATCCTCATCAAGGGACCCGAGGTGCTCGAATCGACACGTACGGTCGACACGATCGTGCTGGACAAGACCGGCACCGTCACCACCGGCCGGATGACCCTGATCGACGCCGTCCCGGCGGCCGGCCAGGACCGCGAACAACTGCTGCGAATGGCCGCCGCCGTCGAGGCCGCCTCGGAGCACCCGATCGCGCAGGCCATCGCCCGCGCCGGTGCTGACCGGTCCCCGCTGCCACCGGTCACCGCCTTCGCCAACCTCGAAGGGCTCGGGGTCACCGGCAGCGTCGACGGTCGCACCGTGCTGGTCGGCCGGCCACAGCTGCTCCGCGACCGCGGCTACGCCGTGCCCGCGGACGTCGAGCAGGCGGTCACCACGGCCCAGCAGGCCGGGCAGACGGCCGTCGTCGCCGGCTGGGACGGCGCGGCCCGCGGCGTGCTCACCGTCGCCGACGCAGTCAAACCGACCAGCCGCGAAGCGATTACGGCGCTGCGCCGGCTCGGTCTGACCCCGGTGCTGCTCACCGGCGACAACAAGACCGTCGCTCAGGCGGTCGCCGCCGAGGTCGGCATCGACGAGGTCATCGCCGAAGTCCTGCCGGCCGACAAGGTCGACGTCGTCAAGCGGCTGCAAGCCGACGGCAAAGTCGTCGCCGCGGCCGGGGACGGCATCAACGACGCCGCCATGCTGGCCCAGGCCGACCTGGGCCTGGCCATGGGCACCGGCACCGACGTCGCGATCGAGGCGTCCGACCTCACCCTGGTCCGCGGCGACCTGCTCGCCGCCGTCGACGCGATCCGGCTGTCCCGGCGCACCCTGCGCATCATCAAGAGCAACCTGTTCTGGGCCTTCGCCTACAACGTCGCCGCGCTGCCCTTGGCCGCAGCCGGGCTGCTCAACCCGATGATCGCCGGAGCGGCGATGGCCTTCTCGTCGGTCTTCGTCGTCGGCAACAGCCTGCGACTGCGCCGGTTCGCCGGCACGACCGCCCAGCAGTGACACCGCTGCGCCGCCCGCCATGCACCTACCGGGCGGGCGGCGTGGTGCTCAGGACTTCACGAGCCGGGCGATGGCCGCCGTTGCTTCCTTGATCTTCGCGTCCGCGTTGCCTTCGGCGGCGGCCTGTACAACACAGTGCCGCAGGTGATCCTCCAGCAGACCGACCGCGACCGCCTGCAGCGCCTTGGTCGCCGCCGAAATCTGCGTCAGCACGTCGATGCAGTACGTGTCCTCGTCGACCATCCGCTGTAATCCGCGGATCTGGCCCTCCACCCGCCGCAGCCGGGCCAGCAGCGCCTGCTTGTCGGCGGAGTACCCGTGCGGCCCGGTCGGCGTCGCCTCATCCATGGTCAAGACGTTACCCCACCTGGGTATGCGTCCCTGTGAGCTGCAAGCCGGCGGCGCGCGGGTGCAGGGACTGTGAAGGCGCTGCTGACCATGTCGTAGCCTGACCCTATGAGGCAGCGTCGGCCGTCAGGCACCCGCATGCGGGTCCTGCGCTGGCTGCTCGCCTTGGTGGCTCTCGTCGGAGCGGGTGCCTTGCAGGGTGCCCACTGCCTGACCGATGCCGTGGCGGGTATCGACCATTCCGTCGCCGCTGCTCACCAACAGCACAGCCATCAGCATGCCGTCGGCGACGATCACGAATCGCCGCACACGGCTCTCAACATCTGCGAAGGCCAACCTGCGCCCGCTACCTCGGCGACCGTAACGACCGTTGTCGTCGATCCGCCGACAGGACTGCGGACTCTGCCGGTCGCCGTGCCACCGGCAGCACACACACCGCGAACACCGCGCGCCCTGCAGCTGACGGACATCTGCGTCAGTCGTACGTGAGATCCCGCCTCGTCGCGTCGCCGTAGCCGGCCGCGACCGAGCCCTTCCGGCGCTGTCTGCGCCGGCATCTCGCTGCGCTTATGCCGTGGCGGAGTCCCACGTTCTCGCCTGCGCCGAAAGCCGATCCATGAACCTTTACGCCATCCTGCTCACCGGGCTGCTGGCCGGCGGCGTGTCCTGCGCTGCCGTCCAAGGCGGCCTGCTCACCGCTGTCGTCCTGCGCCACCGCCACCCCGCACCAGCTCCGCCCGGTCCGGCGGAGCTGAGACGATTCACCACCCGCCTCGCCAACGACCTGACTCCGGTCAGCGCCTTCCTCGCGGGGAAGCTGATCTCGCACACGCTGCTCGGCGGACTGCTCGGCGCCCTGGGAACCACCATGCAGCTATCTGTGACAGTCCGGATGATGACGCAGATCGCCGCCGGCGTACTGATCATCGTGCTCGCCCTGGCCCAGCTCGGCGTGCCGGGCTTCCGCGACGTCGTCATCGAGCCGCCGGCCAGCTGGGCTCGCCTGGTCCGTGGCCGCACCCGCGCCGCCGGAGCGGCCGGACCGGCCGTGCTCGGTCTGCTGAGCGTGCTGATTCCCTGTGGCGTCACCCTGTCCGTGCAGGCACTCGCCCTCACGTCCGGCTCGTGGATGCACGGCGCGGCCATCATGTCCGTGTTCGTGCTGGGCACCGCCCCGCTGTTCACCGTCCTGGGCTACCTGGCCCGCAAGGCATCGGGCGCATGGCGGACGAAACTCGCCACCGTCACCGGGCTGGTGGTACTGGCCATGGGCCTTTACACCTTCAACGGTGGCCTGGAACTGTCCGGATCGCCCCTGGCCGCCTCGCGTATAGCCGAAATCGTCGGCGTCGGTCCTGAGCCCGTGACCGCCTACGCGGCCCCGGGTGACGCTCCCCCGCTGTCGATGACGGCCGACGGCGTCCAGCAGGTCATCGTCACGGCGGTGACCGGCGCCTATCAGCCCGCCAACATCGAGATCCGCGCCGGCATTTCCACCCGGCTGATCGTTCGCTCCGACGATGCCGGCGGCTGCGTGCGGGCTTTCGTCATCCCCTCCCGCAACCTGCAGGAGATCCTGCCGGTCAACGGCGACACCGTCATCGAGCTCGGTGCGCTCAAGCCCGGGCGACTCCGCTACTCGTGCGGCATGGGCATGTACACCGGTCGGCTGACCGTCACCGCCGAGGAGCCGGCGTGACCGAGACCTTGCCGCCGCTACGCAGCACCAATTACCTGCCGGCCCACGCCGGCACCCTGTGCTTCGACCTGTGGGGCACGCACGGCAGGCCGGTGCTGCTCATCCCGGCCCTGCTGTTCGGCCGGACAAGCTGGTGGCCGACAGCGGCTGACCTGCGGCCGCACGCCACGGTGGTCGCCGTCGACCTGCCCGGGCATGGCGGGTCCACCGCCCGCCCCTTCTACGATCCGGGCGAACTGGTCGACGACCTGGCGCATCTGATCGACAGCCTGAGCATCCGCCGCGCTCCCGTCGTGGTCGGGCACGGCACCTCGGCCGTACTGGCCACGTTGTTCGCCGCCCGGTACGCCACCCACGCCGTGGTTGCCGTCGACCCGTGCAGACCCGCGGACCTGCCGGCCGAGGCAGACGCCTACGTGAGGGCGATGGCCGCTGACGCCGTACCGGAGCAATACCGCTACGTCGTGGAAAGCACCCCCGACCAGCAACTCTTCGACAACCACACCACCGCGCTGCGGGGCCTGCGGCCGGCGACCGCGACCATGGGCGTCACCCCCATCCGGTACGCCGTGCACAGCCGCACACCGGAGGGTCCCGAAACCGATCCTGACGCGGCGCGGCAGTGGCGTCATGAGACCTACGACGTACCGGGCCGCTTCGCACACCTGGCCGCGGCACGCCGATTCGTCACCGACCTGTGCACGCTGCTCTGAAGGGCTGACCATGAACGACGCCATCACGTACAGCTTCACGGTGACAGGCATGCACTGCGGCAGCTGCGGCCTGCTGATCGACGAAGCGCTCGAGGAAGTCCACGGCGTACATCGCGCCCAGACATCCGTGCGGGCCGGTCGCACGGTCGTCGACGCCGACCCGGTCAGCACCGACCCTGACACCCTGCTCGCGGTCATCAACGCCACCGGATACACCGCCACCCTCGACCCGCACTGACCACGTCCGCCGTACCGCGACAAGGACCCCGATGAGCCAGGACACCCACCACCACACCACCGGCCACCGGACCACTCCCCGGGAACGCCGACTCACCCTGCTGCTCCTGCTCCCCGCCGTGCTGGCTACCGCGATCGGCATGTTGCTGCTCTGGCCGCACGACGCTCCGCAATCGGCCCAGGTCGCCGACGGGCCGATCGAGGCCACGGGTGAGGTACGCACGGTGACCCCGGCGCCGTGCCCGCCGACACCGGAAGGCCAAGAGCAGCCGGGGCAGTTGTGCGGCATCGTCACCGTCGTGGTCACCGGCGGCGCCGACAAGGGCAAGCAGATCACCACAGATGCCCCGTCCGGCCCCGGCGCTCAAGCCGTTTTACCCGGCGACGACATCGTCCTGTTGGTTCTGCAGGACGAGAACGGCGGGACCAGCTACTGATCGCCGACTTCCAGCGCTCCCGGGAACTGTGGGTTCTCGGTGCCGCGTTCGCGTTGGCAGTCATCGCCTTCGGGCGCTGGCGTGGCCTCACCGCGCTGGCGGGCCTGGGCGTCACCTTCGGCGTGTTGTTGTTCTTCATCGTGCCGGCGATCCTCGACGGCCGTTCGCCGGTGGCGGTCGCGGTCGTCGGCGCTGCCGCGATCATGCTCACGGTTCTGTACCTCACGCACGGACTCGGCCGGACCACCACCATCGCCGTGGCCGGGACTCTCATCAGCTTGACGATCACGGCACTGCTGTCGGCATTGGCCACCGCCGGCGTCCACCTTTCCGGTGTCGCTGACGAGACCTCCAACTATGTGAGCATCACTCAGGCCGATGTGAACATGCGAGGGCTGCTGCTGGCGGGCATCGTGATCGGCGCCCTGGGCGTGCTCGACGACGTCACGGTCACCCAGTCCGCCACCGTCACTGAGCTGGCGCTGGCCAACCCCGCGTATGGCTTTCGGCAGTTGTACGCAGCAGCGACCCGCATTGGCCGGGCGCACATCGCCTCGGTCATTAACACGATCGTGCTGGCGTATGCCGGTGCGTCGCTGCCGCTGATGTTGCTGTTCTCCGCCGGCAACACCCCGGTCAGCGAGCTGCTCACCGGAGAGTTGATCGCTCAGGAGTTGGTGCGCAGCGCCGTTGGAACCATCGGCTTGATCGCGGCTGTGCCGATCACCACTGCGCTGGCCGTCCTGGTTGCCACCCGGACCAAGCACGGCGCCGAGAAGGATCTCACTCTCCCCGCCAAGCGGCCCGCGGAGGATCCGTGGACGGCGTTCATTGAAGACGACCGCAGTCGGCTCGGAAAATGACGCGCTGAGGACGGAACCGGCGGATCGCTCGAGGTGAGCACCGCGGTAGATGCCGTCCGTACGGTGGGGTGCATCTTTGCTTGAACCTGTAAACCGGCTTCGGCAGGTGCCCGGGCCTGGCTGGGTGGTGCCCCAGCCAGGCGCGGGCAGCTCTGCAGTCAGCGCACGAGGCGATAGCCCGCTCGCGTCAGCGCGGAGTCGACGGCTTCGTCAGCGACTTCAGCAGCGCTCGTCACCGTCACGGTGCCCGCAGCGACGTCCACACTGACGGCGCTGACGCCGGGGAGTTCGGTGAGCTGCTTGCTGACCCGCGAGGCGCACCCGCCGCAGGTCATGCCGGCGACCTGGTACTCGGTTCGCACGCCGCTTGTCTGATCGGCCTGGATGGTGACTGCCTCGGTCGAGCAGCCACAGCTGTTCTCACTGCACATGGTCTTCCTTCCTTGTTGGCGAGATTCCGGTGACGGAGGGCGGGTCAGGACCGCACGAGCCGGGCGATAGCGTCGGAGGCTTCTTTGAGCTTCGCCTCCGCGTCCGGGCCGCCCTCGCGGGCCGCGTCGACGACGCAGTGAGCCAGGTGGTCATCGAGCAGGCCCAGCGCAACGGTCTCCAGCGCCTTCGTGGCCGCGGACACCTGCGTGAGGATGTCGATGCAGTAGACCTCGTCGTCGACCATGCGCTGCAGTCCGCGGATCTGGCCCTCGATCCGGCGTAGCCGCTTCAGGTAGCCGTCCTTGTCCTTGATGTATCCGTGCGACATCGCCGCTCTCCCATCACCAAGCCCATACCGTACCCCCCTAGGGTAACTCGACCAAGTCGGAGCCCGTCGGTGTGACATGGAAGGCGATTGGATTTCAGACTTGCCTTCCCATACCCCTAGGGGGTAACAATGGCGACCAACGCTAATACCCCCCAGGGGTACCAGGAGGTTCGTCATGTCCCGTAGTCCTCAGCGGTGGTGGGCCCTCACGCTCATCGCCCTCGCCCAGTTCATGGTCATCATGGACACGTCGATCATCGGCGTCGCACTACCGCGCATGCGCGAGGATCTCGGCTTCTCACCAGGTGATCTGTCGTGGGTGTTCAACGCCTACGTCGTCGCCTTCGGCGGCCTGCTTCTGCTCGGAGGCCGACTGTCTGACCTGTTCGGCGCGCGGCGCATCTTCGCGACCGGCTGGGTCGTCCTGCTGCTGGGCTCGATTGCCGCCGGCCTGGCCGACAGCGTCGAGGTCGAGCTGGCCGCCCGCGCCGTGCAAGGCGCAGGCGCCGCGCTGATCGCTCCAGCCGCACTGACCCTGCTCATGATGCTCTTCGGCGCCCAGCCGGGCGAGCTCACCAAGGCCCTCGCCGTGTACGGAGCAGCCGCCCCCGCCGGCGGTACCGCCGGAGTATTCCTCGGCGGCGTCATCACCGAGTACGCGAGCTGGCCCTGGATCTTCTACTTCAACATCCCCATCGCCGTGCTTGCCTTGATCGGTATCCCGGCGCTCATGCCCGCCGGCGGTGCTCGGCGCGGCAAGCTCGACCTCGCCGGCGCGCTGACCGTGACCGCCGGTCTGGCCCTCGCCGTGTACGGCGTCGTCCGCGCTCCGGAAATCGGGTGGAACTCCGGCGAGACGTGGGCCACGCTGGCCGGCGCTCTCGTCCTGCTGACCGCGTTCGTAGCCATCCAGGCCAAGCGACGCGAACCGCTGATGCGGCTGTCGCTGTTCGCCAACCGCAACCTCACCGCAGCGAACACCGCCCAGCTGCTGCTCGGCGCGGCGTGGATCCCGATGTGGTTCTACCTCAACCTCTACCTGCAGCAGGTCCTCGGCTACAGCGCCTTCCCCAGCGGCGCCGCGTTGCTACCTATGACCATTCTGATCATGGCCGGCATGATCACGCTCGCACCACGCGCCATCGCCCGGTTCGGCCCAAAGGCCACGATCGTCACCGGGCTGGCCGTCCTGGCCGCGGGGCTCGGCTGGCTCGGCCTCATCCGCCCCACCGGCTCCTACCTGATCGACGTGCTGCCGGCCTCACTGGTCGCCGCGCTCGGCATGGCGCTCGCCTTCATCCCGTCGCTGGGCACCGCCCTGTCCTCCGCCCGGCCCGAGGAGGGCGGCCTGGCTTCCGGCGTGGTCAACACGAGCTACCAAGTCGGCTCCGCTCTCGGCCTGGCCGCCATGACAGCGCTGGCCACAGCCCACGGTGCCGACGACCTCGGGGATCCGGCCGCGCTGACCAACGGCTACTCCGTGGCACTATTCGGCGCTGCCGGCATCGCCGCCGTCGCGGCGGTCGTCGCCGCGCTGACCCTGACCGGTCGCAACACCGACACCGCTGAGGCCCTGGCGGCCGAGGCCCCATCCGCGAACCGGTAAACCCACCTGTCGCTGAGCGCTCCGCCGAGTCGGCAGAGCGCTCAGCGCCTGCCTGCGAGGCAGTGCACGTGCGTAGGCGCTTCCGGCGGCGGCTTCCAGGCGGGAACGATGAGCAGCGACGGCCTGGCTGCCACGGCGGTGACGGCGGCGAAAGGGAACCTGCGACTGAGGCCGTCGCTACCGGCTCGATGGTCCCCGCAACGCTGAAGTGCCCGGTCGGAGCCACGTCGCACCCTTCGCGACATTGCCGCGACCACTGGCGGGCCGGCGACCTTTCACCGACGTCTCGAGGGTTCACCGCGACCCGCGATCCTTCGGTGCGGAGCGCAGCAACGGATGCGTGACGGCGCGCTCACCGTTGATAGCTCCGCGTACCCCCGCCGATGCTCGAGCCTATCCACTCGGGCGGCAGTCCTCACCAGTAGACTCGCCAACCAGGGCGTCACCCGTTACCGTATGCCGCGTGCAAACGGCAGCGACGCAGCGCTTCGCGCGACTCCTCCTGCTTTTGTGCACCGTGCTCGGCGTCGCCGCACTGCACACCGTCGGCCACGCAGCCGTGATCGACACAGATCATCACGCAGCGGCTCTGGCCCTGTCGGCTGTCCCCACGATCGAGGAAAGCGACGGCTGCGACGGAGATGGTTGCAGCCACCAAATTCTCATGCCCGGCACCGGCCGCGACAGCTCGCAGCGCTGGGATGTCTGCCTCGCCGCGCTCGACACGCTGAGCACCGGCGCGCTTGCCACTGCGCTGGCGCTGATCGCGGTGTTCGGCTGGGCCATCTCGGCGACGATGCGGCGCCGTTCCGGCCCGCCAACGGGGCTGCGACATATGTCGCTGGGCCTCACTCTCACCAGGCTCGCCGTCATCCGGACGTGACCGGTCCACCCGGAAAAGGCCTGTCGTCGCTTCCGGAGACAGCCCCTTGCCGTGCTGCAGCGCGGCGTCTCGTTCTCTCAGGCTCGCTGATCTCAGTCTGATCGCCGGCTTCCCGTCGCGATCAACCCCGTGGCTCGGCCGTGGCTGCAGAGCATCTGCAGCGCTTCGTCCGCATCCCCGGCCCGACGGTCCCGGCACTGTGCGCCTCGGCCGCCTGCGACGGCAACGACGGCCTTCGACTGCCATCAGCGCACCCTCAGCACGAAGGAAGGACCCCGGTCTTCGTGTTTCATCGCAACCACAGAACCCGTTCAGCGCTGCGCGCTCTGGCCTGCTGGCTTGCGGCAGCGGCCATGTCTGTTGGTGTTGTCACCCCGGCTCACGCCGAACCATCGCCGCAAGCCATCGAGAAGCAGATCGACCAGGCGTGGAACAACCTCGAGCCGATCATCGAGCAGTACAACCGCACCCACAGCCAACTCCAGACCAACCGGCTCCGGCAGAAGAAGCTCACCGCACAGCTGAAGCCTTTGCAGACGCAGGTTGACGCGGCGCTGTCCGACGTCGGCGCCCTGGCAAGCCGGGCCTATATGCAGGGAGGGCGATCCAGCCTTTCCAGCATGCTGATCAGCGGATCGCCAACCGATCTGACCGACAAGCTGACCTACCTCGACCTCATCGCTCGTGAGCAACGTGCCAAGGTCAGCACCGTCATCGAACTGCGGGACAAGTACGCCGCCGACAAGAAGGATCTCGACTCTCTCACCGCGGCGCTCGCCACCCGGGATGCCGACCTGGCAGCCAAGAAGAAGGACATCCAGAAGAAGATCGACGGGCTGCAGAAGCTGCGGAACAGGGCCTACGGTGCCGGTGGGGGCGCTACCGGCGAGCTACGCACCGGCCCGTGCCCGGCCGCGTACACCAATGACGCCGGCGGTAAGGCCGCTGCCAAGGCGTGCAGCCTGATCGGCAAGCCGTATATCTGGGCCGCGGCGGGGCCCAGCGGCTATGACTGCTCGGGATTGACACTCGTCGCCTGGCGCAGTGTCGGGGTGACACTGCGGCACTACACGAAGTGGCAGTGGAGTGACACGACGCCCGTCGACCGAGCCGACCTCAAGCCGGGTGACCTCGTCTTCTGGTTCAGCGACCTGCACCACATGGGCATGTACGTCGGAAACGACACCGTCGTGCACGCCCCGCACACCGGCGACTACGTACGCATGGCGGGTATCGACGACATCGGGCCGATCGCGGGCTACCGTCGGCCGAACTGAGCTGCGGTGATCATGTGGCGTACGACTGGCCTCCCGCTGGTCGTACGCCCCGCTCCCGCACCGACGACCTCGCCCCTTCGCGGCGAGCCGAGACGACCGCGGGGTCGAGATGTCATGGTGAATCAGGTGAGAGCCTTACACGGCGCAGCAGCTGGGCGTTCAGGGCCACGACGATGGTCGAGGCGGACATGAGCACCGCGCCGATCGCTGGGCTCAGTGAGATGCCCGCCCAGGCGAACACGCCGGCGGCGAGCGGAATCGCGATGACGTTGTAACCGGCAGCCCACGCCAGGTTCTGGACCATCTTGCGGTAGGTGGCCCGGGAAAGCCGGATGACGCCGGCGACGCTGCGCGGGTCAGACGACGCGAGAACCACTCCGGCAGATTCGATCGCCACGTCGGTGCCGGCGCCGATGGCCAGGCCCACGTCGGCGCGGGCCAGCGCGGGTGCGTCGTTGACCCCGTCGCCGACCATCGCGACGCTCAGACCCCGGCCCTGCAGCTCCGCGACCGCACGGTCCTTGTCGGCCGGGAGCACCTCGGCGAAGACCTCGTCGGTGCCGGCGATGAACCCGAGGTCCGCGGCCACTGCCTCAGCCACCGGACGGGCATCGCCGGTGATCATCACGATCTTCTTGATGCCTTGCTCACGCAGTTGCGTGATGGCCTGGCGAGCTTCGGGGCGGACCTCGTCCTCCAGCGCGAAGGCCCCGAGGACCTTATGGGGGTTCGACAGCCGGACCAGGTGCAGGACGGCGGCGCCGCGCCGCGACCAGCCATTGGTTGCTTGTGTCAGGCTGGTCGGCGGCGTCACCTGGAGTTGGCGCAGCAGGGAGGGGCCGCCGACCGCGTACGTCGTTCCGTCGACTGTCGCCTGGACTCCGCGGCCCGTGAGCGATCGGAAGTCACGCGCCTTCGCATACAGCTTGCGGTCCCGAGCAACGGCGACGATGGCCCGTGCCAGGGGATGCTCGCTGTCGGCCTCGACCGCCCCGGCGATGCGCAGCACGTCGTCCTCACTGTTGCCACCGGCGGCGGCGACACCCGTGACGGTGTGGGCGCCCTTGGTCAGCGTGCCGGTCTTGTCGAACAGCACCGCGTCCACCGTCCGCATGCGTTCCAGGGCGAGGCGGTCCTTGACCAGGATGCCGGCCTTGGCTGACACGGCGGTGGACAGCGCGACTACCAACGGGATGGCCAAACCCAAGGCGTGGGGGCAGGCGATGACCAGCACCGTAACGGTGCGCACCACGGATTGCTCGAGATCGCCGATGGCCCACCACACGGCAAAGGTGATCACCGCAGCGGTGGTGGCGATGTAGAAGAGCATCGCGGCGAAGCGATCGGCCAGTACCTGGGCGCGGCCGCTGGACGCCTGAGCTTCAGCCACGAGACGGCCGATGCCGGCAAGGGCGGTGTTCTCCCCGACGGCGTCGACGCGCACCCGGATCGCGGAGTCGGTGGCCACGGTACCGGCGACGATCCGTTCGCCTACGCCGCGTGACACGGGCCGCGACTCACCGGTGATCATGGACTCGTCGAGCTCGGCGACCCCGTCAACGATGCGGCCGTCGGCCGGCACCCGGCCACCCGAGCGGACCAGAATGATGTCACCGACCTGCAGATCCGACACGGCGACCGACTCGATAGTGCCGTCGTCAGCGACCCGGTCGGCCTCGTCGGGCAGCAACGCGGCCAGAGCGGCCAGAGCGCCCTGCGCTTGGCCGATCGCCTTCATCTCCTGCCAGTGGCCGAGCAGCATGATGGTGACCAGCGCGGCGAGCTCCCACCAGAAGTCAAGGTCGAACAGGCCGAAGCTGGTGGACAGCGAAGCCGCGTACGCGACGGTGATCGCCATCGAGATCAGCAGCATCATGCCTGGGGCCCGGTCGCGGACCTCCCGGACGGCGCCTTGCAAGAACGGCCAGCCTCCGTAGAAGAACACAAACGAGCCGAGGACCGGACCGACCCACCGCATGCCAGGAAAGTCCAGCGTGTAACCGAACCAGTCCATCACCATGTGGCTGGTGATCACGATCGGCACGGTGAGCACCAAGCTCAGCCAGAACTTGCGCCGGAACGCCTCGGGGTCGTGGCCGGCGTGCTTGTCGTGGCCCCCGTGACCGTCATGACTGCCGTGCGGGCCAGCCGCCGAGCCATGATCGGCGTGCCCGTGGGGCATCACGTCGGTCACCGTGCCCGAGATCCCGTGGCCGGCGTCAGCCGCGTTGTCATGCGTGTGGGCTGTAGGTACGGACAGGTCGTGGCTGGAATCGCCGCGTCGCATGGTGAC
The DNA here is from genome assembly GCF_053603475.1 of Actinoplanes sp. NPDC004185. NCBI lineage: Bacteria > Bacillati > Actinomycetota > Actinomycetes > Micromonosporales > Micromonosporaceae > Actinoplanes > Actinoplanes sp. NPDC004185. Next base: position 189,758 of record NZ_JBSGFR010000007.1, read on the forward strand.
CACCTCCACCGTCAGGGTATACCCCCCAGGGGTACCTAACAAGTGATTCGGATCGCTGGCACAGCCTCGAAGTTGCCTCCCGGCGCTGTCGGCTCAAGGGCGCGCCGATCGCATGTCACGCCGAGTCGGACGTCTCGGCTCTATGACCAAGCCGCGCCCGGGCTGCCGCTGCTCGACGAATCCACCAACGACCGCGCGTGATGCCGAGGCTCGACATTGCTGTCGCCGATTTCCAAAAATTGACCCCTGGGGGTTCGCAGGACCCACAGGGGGTCAGTCTTCAAAGAGCGGCGACAGCAGACTCTCGATCTTCAACGCCCGCTCCCGAGTCAAGGAGTCGCTGATCACCGCCGCGAGCACCCCAGTCAAGGGATCACCAAGCGGCGTGCTCACATCTCTCAACGTGTAGCGCCGCTGCCGAGCGGTGCCGGCTCACGAGTAAAGGGTCGTACCTCTGCCCCTCGACCTCAAGGCCGCACATCCGAACGGTCTACACAGCGCACTGACCTGCAGCAACACCCAGCGACCCCGCCAGGCGGAGTGGATCAGCAATGCGAAAAGGACGCCGAGTCAAGGGTTCTACAGCAACGGTTACCTTGCCAGACAAACGGCTCTGAACTGGGAAAACATCGCCGGATGCTCGTACACCCGAGCGCCTAGTAAAGGGGTCAATCGACGCCGCGCATCGCTGAGTATCCACAAAAAGAACGTCTCCGCAAGCCTGTGACCTGCGAAGACGTTCCAAAAAGTCGGGCTGACAGGATTTGAACCTGCGACCCCTTGACCCCCAGTCAAGTGCGCTACCAAGCTGCGCTACAGCCCGATGCCACGCCCCGGAACCCAGTGCGCGGCAACACCACAACCCTACCCCAGCCCCCCAACCGACTTACCACCGGCCTGCCGGGACGGGGCCGAAACCTACCCGTGCGCCTTACCCCGCCCACCAGGCCCGAGCTTCTTCCGCGGCTTCACCGACACCTCGATCGGTGACCCCTCGAAGCCGAACTCCTCACGGAGCTTCCGCTCGATGAACCGCTGGTATCCCGCATCCAACGGCCCGGTCGTGAACAGCACGAACCGCGGCGGCGCCACCCCTGCCTGGGTCGCGAACATGATACGCGGCGCCCGGCCACCCCGGACCGGGTGCGGCGTCGCCTGGGTCAGCGCCGTCAGCCACTGGTTCAGCGCCCCGGTCGGGATGCGCTTCTCCCAGCTGTCCAGGGCCTTGCGCAGCGCCGGGGCCAGCTTGTCGACCGCTCGGCCGGTTTTTGCCGAGATGTTGACCTTGATCGCCCACGGGATGCGCTTCAGTTCGCGGTCGATCTCCTTGTCCAGGAAGATCCGGCGGTCGGCGTCGACCAGGTCCCACTTGTTGAAGGCGATCACCAGTGCCCGCCCGGCCTCGACCACCTGGGTCAGCACGCGTTGGTCCTGCTCGCTGATCACCTCGGACGCGTCCAGGAGCACGACGGCGACCTCGGCCGCTTCGACTGCTCCGGCTGTTCTCAGCGAGGCGTAGTACTCCGTGCCAGATGCCTGGTTGACCCGCTTGCGGAGGCCGGCGGTGTCGACGAACTGCCAGACCTCGCCGTCCATCTCCACCAGGCTGTCGACCGGGTCGACCGTGGTGCCGGCCACCGAGTCCACGACCGCGCGCTCTTCGCGGGCCAGCCTGTTCAGCAGAGACGACTTGCCGACGTTCGGGCGGCCGACCAGGGCCACGCGGCGCGGGCCTCGGGGGGCGTTCTCGATGATCGCCGGGGCCGGGGGCATCGCGGCGAGGATCTTGTCGAGCAGGTCGCCCGCGTTGCGGCCGTGCAGGGCGGACAGCGGGAACGGCTCCCCCAGTCCCAGGCCCCACAGGGACACGGTGTCGTTCTCGATGTTCTGGTTGTCGGCTTTGTTGGCCACCAGGATGACCGGCTTGTGGCTGCGGCGCAGCATCCGGACGGCCTTCTCGTCGACGTCGGTGGCGCCGACCATCGCGTCGACCACGAAGATGACCACGTCGGCGGTCTGGACGGCGATCTCGGCCTGGGCGGCGATCGCGGCCGCGCGGTCGCGGGCGTCCGGTTCCCAGCCGCCGGTGTCGACCACGGTGAAGCGGCGGCCGCTCCACTGCGCGTCGTACGGCACGCGGTCGCGGGTCACGCCCGGCTTGTCCTCGACCACGGCCTGACGGCGGCCGATGATCCGGTTGACCAAGGTCGACTTGCCGACGTTGGGCCGGCCGACGACGGCGACGACCGGGACCGGGCCTTCCTCCGCCATGGATTGATGCAGTGCGGATTCCAAGGCCGAGACCTCGGAAGAAAAGTCACTCACGAACTCACCTTGCTGTTGAGCATGCTCAGGAGCGTGGCCACGACCTCGTCGATGCCCATGCCCGTGGTGTCGAGCGTGACGGCGTCGTCGGCCTGGCGCAGCGGGTCGACCGCGCGGCTGGAGTCGAGCTTGTCGCGGCGGTTCAGGTCGGCTTCGGTCGCCGCCACGTCGGTGGCGTCCTCCGCGCTGCGGCGCTGGGCGCGCGCGGCCGCCGAAGCGGTCAGGTACACCTTCAGCTCGGCGTCCGGTGCGACCACGGTGGCGATGTCACGGCCCTCGACGACGATGCGGGGGGCCGCGGCGATGATCTCGCGTTGCAGCTGCACCAGCTGACGGCGTACCGCTGGGACGGCCGCCACGGCCGACACCGCACCGGTGACCTCGGGTCCCCGGATGGCCGCGTCGATGTCTTCGCCGTTCGCCCGGAAGTGCGGGGACACCGGATCGGTGCCGACGGAGAGGGTGGTCTCCTGGGAGATCTTGGCGATCGCGTCCGGGTCCTGCAGGTCGACGCCGGCCTGCAGCACCGCCCAGGTGATCGCGCGGTACATCGCGCCGGTGTCCAGGTAGATGCCGTCGATCGCGGTGGCGAGCCGCCGGGAAACGGTGGATTTGCCCGATCCCGAAGGACCGTCGACGGCCACCACGCATCGTTCGGGCCGCACTGCTTGCTCCACCGCTACCTCCAAGACGTCGGATGAGACAACTACCTATTGTGCCGGGCGGGCCCGGCTCAGTCGCCGACGGCCTTGAAGAGGGCGCTCACCTCGGCGTTCGACAGCCGGCGGAAACCGCCCGGGCGCATGTCGCCCAGCCGGATCGGGCCGACGGCCGTCCGGATCAGGCGCGACACCGGGTGCCCGACCTCGTCCATCATCCGGCGCACGATGTGCTTGCGGCCCTCGTGCAGGGTGATCTCGATCTGCGCGGTCTTGCCGACCGCGTCGATGAGCTTGAACGTGTCGACCTTGGCCGGGCCGTCCTCCAGCTCGACGCCGGACTGCAGGCGGCGGCCGACGTTGCGCGGCAGCGGGCCGGCGACCTCGGCGAGGTAGGTCTTGGCGATCCCGTACGACGGGTGCATCAGCTTGTGCGCGAGCCCGCCGTCGTTGGTGAGCAGCAGCAGGCCCTCGCTGTCGGCGTCGAGCCGGCCGACGTGGAAGATGCGCTGCTCGAACGTGCCGAGGAAGTCGGCGAGCTCGTTGCGGCCCTTCTCGTCGTCCATGCTCGAGACCACGCCGCGGGGCTTGTTCATGGCCAGGTAGACCAGCTTGGTGTCCGTGACGATCCGCGCGCCGTCCACCCGGATCTCCACCTTGGCCGGGTCGACCTTGTCGCCGAGCTTGGCGACCTTGCCGTTCACGGTGACGCGGCCCCGGAAGATCAGATCTTCGGACGCGCGCCGGGATCCGACTCCCGCGGTGGCGAGAATCTTCTGCAGCCGCACGGAGCTGTCCGGATCAGCCTGAGGCATCGAGCACTTCTTCCACATCGTCGGGTAGGAACGGGGCCAGCGGCGGAAGCTGGTCGACCGAGTTGAGGCCGAGCTTCTCCAGGAACAGCGCCGTGGTGCGGTACAGGAATGCCCCGGTCTCGCCCTCAGTGCCGCATTCCTCGATGAGGCCGCGAGTGGTAAGCGTACGCATGACGCCATCACAGTTCACACCGCGGATGGCCGAGATGCGCGACCTGGTGACAGGCTGCTTGTAAGCGACTACAGCGAGCGTTTCCAGCGCGGCCTGGGTGAGCCGCACCGACTGGCCATCCAGTACGAACCGCTCGACGTAGGCCGCGTATTCCGGCCGCGTGTAGAGACGCCAGCCACCTGCGGCCCGCCGCAGGTCGAACCCGTGCCCGGCCGCGGTGTACCGCGCCGAGATGTCCTCCAGCATGCCCGCGACCCGCTCGGTCGGCTGCTCCACGATCTGCGCGAGCTGCATCTCGGCGACCGGCTCGTCGACCACGAGCAGAATGGCTTCCAGCGCCGCCCGCAACTCGGCATCGTCCATCGGCGGAAGGGGTTCGGCTTCTTCTTCGGTACGGGTCGACGACGCCACAGAAGCAGCGGCGCCCCCCTTGCTGCCACGTCCCTGCGCGGGAATGCCGGAACTCGGCCGCGCCCGTGCCACAGGCTGACTCGCGACGGCCCCGGCGGTCACCGCGGCCTCGACGTCGGCGGCACCCCGGGCGGCCGCATCCGCGGCCACCAACCCACCCCCGGGGGCCACCGGCTCGTCGTCGTCGGCGCGGGCAGCCGATTCGTCGGCGGATGTCAGCGCCTCGGTGGTCGACGCGGATTCCTCAGGCTGCTCGGCGGGGGGCTCGTCGTCCTCTTCCGGCCCGGGCACCTCCTCCGTGAACGGCAGGTCGACCTCGGCGTCGTCCTCGACATCGTCATCGGCGGCCACGTCGAAGACATCCCCGGCGTCGTCACCGTCGAGCGGCGCGTCGACCAGCGGGGCGTTGCCGATCTCGTTCTCGGCGGCCTCCTCGATCGCGCCGGGCAGCGGCAGCTCCGGCCCGCCACCGACATCGGTCGGCTCCGGCTCCTCGTCGCCGGGGATCTCCCGGGGAGCGTCCACGGTCGGCGGCCCACCGACCTCCTCCGGGAACGGCGGCAACTCGGGCGGCACCCCGTCACCGGGTGCCGGGTTCGCCCCCTCGAAGGCGGGATCGAAGTCGTCGTCGTCATCCGTGAGATTCGACTCGGTGAGTTCCTCGTCGTCGCTCTCCCCGGCCCGGACCTTCGCCTCGAAGTCCCGGTCGGGCGGCCGCTGCGCCCGCTCCCAGGGCGGCACCCAGGATGCGGCCTGCGCGGCAAGGGACTCGGGACGCTCGTCGCTCATGACAGTTCCTCGTCGGTCGAAACACGGTCTGCGGTGCGGTCGGCCCCAGGAATACCCGCTCCGGGCGAGCCGGCATCCGCGTCGGAGTCGGCATCCGCGTCGGCGGAATCCGGGGCGGAGCCGGGGTATTCGCTGATCACCGGGATGTCGAAGTCGTCGAGATCAGCGTCGTCGGCGTCCTCGTCCTCCTCCTGCTCCACCGCGGCCATCGCCCCCGGCACGGCGTGGGCGTCGTCCTCGTCCAGCTCCATCGCCGCGGTGTCCGGCTCCGGCGGGGTGCCCTCGTAGTCGTCGATGTCCAGGTCACCCTCGACCTGGTCGCCGCCGATCCAGCGGACCGTCATCTCCTCCAGCGACACCGGCTGCTCGAAGTCGATCAGCCCCTCGCGGTACAGCTCGAGCAGCGCCAGGAAGCGGGCCACCACCTCGAGCGTGTTCTCACAGTCGGCGATCAGCAGGCTGAACGTCGCGCTGCCCGCGCGGCGCAGGCGGTCGCGGATCAGGGTCGCGTGCTCGCGGACGCTGACCCGGACCTGGTGGATGTGCGCGATCGACACCTCGGGCGGCCCCGGTTTGGGCAGGAACTGCTTCAGGGCCAGCTTCAGCAGGCGTTCCGGGCCGATGCCGAGGACCAGGTCGGGCAGGGCCTCCGCGTACCGGGGCTCCAGGGAGACCGCGCGGGGCCAGCGTTTGGCGCCGACGCCCTCCAGGTCAGCGATGACGGCCGCGGCTTCCTTGTAGGCCTTGTACTGCAGGAGGCGGGCGAAGAGCAGGTCGCCGGCTTCCAGCAGGGCCAGGTCGTCCTCGTCCTCCACCTCGGCCGAGGGCAGCAGCCGGGCCGCCTTCAGGTCCAGCAGCGTGGCCGCGACCAGCAGGAACTCGCTGGTCTCGCCCAGGTCCCAGTCGTCGCCCATGGCCCGGATGTAGGCGATGAAGTCGTCGGTGACCTGGTGCAGCGCGATCTCGGTGACGTCGAGTTTGTGCTTGCCGATGAGCTGCAGCAGCAGGTCGAACGGTCCGGTGAAGTTGGTCAGCCGGACCGTGAACTTGCCGGAGTCGGCCTCGGCCTCGACGGGAACGCCGAGTTCCGGCGCGGCGTCGGCCGACTCTGAGACTGGCTGTTCAGGCACGTGAAGACCGTAGACCACGGGCTCGACAAGCTGTTCCCCGCTCAACCCCGTACCCCCGCCGGCCCTGCGGAACACCGCTCCGCGACGGTTCAACGCCGCTGGGTGCTGCCGGTCACGGCCCGGCCGGCCTTGACACCGCAGGAGTGACCGTTAACATCTCCTTCACATCGATGCCCATGTATGGAAAGCGCTTACCGCAAGGCATCGGGACACAGCCGTGAGGGCGCACGGCGGTCAGCTCGTCAGCCGAGATTTTGGAGCAGTCATGACCTCCCCAAGCCCGAAGACCCCGTCGCGCCGGCGCCGGCGGACCGGCCTGCTGGCCGCCACCACGCTGGTGCTCTCCGGTGCCGGCGTCGCCGTCGGCCTCTCCCAGGCCTCGGCCGCCACCTGCGGCGCCCTGTCGTACCAGGCCGAGGCGACGCTGAGCGGCAGCACCTGGACCGCGCGCCGCGGCAGCAGCACCGTCTACACCGGCACCGACATGCGCGCGGCGGTGCAGGCCGCGATCAGCAGCCTGCCCAGCCGGACGGCCAAGCAGAACGTGCTGGTCCGCGGCTCCGGCTCGATCAGCGCCAACTCCCGCATCTCGCTGCCCAGCTACACCCTGCTGGACGTGTGCGGCACGATCAACGTGACCGGTACGGGCTCCGGCGACCAGGCCCCGATCTACTCCCGCGGCACCCGCGACGTCGAGGTGGCCCACCTCAACCTCACCGGCGCCCCGCTGTACGGCATCTTCATGCGCAGCGTGAACAACCTGATCCTCGGGCAGATCGACATGCGACTGTCCAGCGGCCTCGGCGTCCGCATCGACAACTACGGTGACAAGAGCGTGCCGTCGCGCAACATCCGGATCGACAGCGCCTACGTCTCCGGGGCCAGTTCGCACGCCGTGGAGACCTACGGGGTCGACGGCATCACCATCGGCACCGTCACCGCCCGCAACGTCGGCGAGTCCGGGCTGCTGCTCAACCAGACGGTCAACGCCACTGTCGGCACCGTCGACGCGGAGAACGCCGGCGCCGGCACCGGCTACGCCGCGTTCCGGATGGCCAACCGCAACGGCCGCATCGGCAGCAGCTACCCGACCAACATCCGCGTCGGGACCGTCAAGGCGCGCGGCGGCGGCCGGGGCGTCTTCTGCGTCTCGGAGAGCGGCGGCGCGGTCATCGACCGGCTCGACATCGCCGACACCGGCAACAACTCGGTGCTGATCGAGAACTGCTACAACGTGGTGCTGGCCGGCGCGTCCGGGACGATCAGCGGCGGCGGCGAGGTACGGATCTCCTCACGCACCGACTTCCCGCCGTCGTCGGACATCCGTTTCCAGAACCTCACCGTCAGCAACACCACCATCCGGTGGAGCCCGTGCACCGGCACGAACAACACCATCAGCAACGTCACCCGGTCGAACTCGACCCTGACCTGGTGCTGACGTGATGCCGGTCCGGGGCGGTCAGCGGGTCGCCCGGGCCGGCGTCAGCAGGGAGGCCGCCGCGTAGCGCAGCAGCGGCCAGTAGATGCGGGCCGAGTCGCTCAGCGCGCTGAAGTGCGAGGACGCGTTGTCGTCGAGGTAGGTCGTGGTGATCACGACCTCCTCGATCCGGTGCCCCGCCCGGGCCGCCTCGAGCAGGACGTTCATCTCGTACTCGAAGCGCTCGCCGGGGACCGTGCCCAGCCAGTCGAGTAGAGCCGACGGGTACGCCCGCAGCCCGGTCTGGGTGTCCTGCACGCCACGGCCGGTCGCGGCCCGGAACAGGACCTGCGTGACCGTGTTGCCGACCTTGCTGCGCAACGGGACGTTCTCGGCGAAGCGGCGGACCCCCAGCACGGTGTGACCGGTCGCCGCGACGCGGTCCGCGACCCGCACGATGTCCGTGACGCTGTGCTGGCCGTCGGCGTCCGCGCAGACGACGTCGAGGCCGGGATGCCGCTCCGCCGCGTACCGGAAACCGGTCTTGAGGGCGAGGCCCTTGCCCTGATTGCGGGGGTGGTGCAGGACCGTGCCGCCGAGGTTCCCGGCCTGGCGCAGCACTTCGGCGGCGGCCGGGCTGCTGCCGTCGTCCACGATGACGAAGTGACACCCCGGGGCGGCCCGGTGCAGCTCGGCCATGAGGGTGGGCAGGTGGTGGCTCGGCTGGTAGACCGGCAGGAGAACGACCATGGACCGGTTCTCGTCGTGCACGTGGTTCTCCTCGATGGTGTCGCCGGCCCGTCCGTGGCCCGGTGGCACCCCCTCCTTACCCAGCCGGGCCCCTCCCGTCGCGGGTCCGGCGCAATTCCTTCGGTGGATTTCGTAACAGTCGCTCGGCGCGGCGCAGGGAGGCGACCATCCGGCGTTCGCGGCGCAGCAGGGCGGCCGGGTCGCGGGTGCCGAGGAAGCCGAGGGCGGCGATGACCCGGGCGGCCCGTTCGGACCGCCACGGCAGCGGCGAATCTCCCCCGCTGGCGGGCACGTCCAGCAGGGCCCGCGCGGGCAGGGCGAGGACCTTGGCGGCGAGCATGCGGATCCGCGGCAGGTGCTCGCGGTGCGAGACCAGACCGAGCGGGTGTACGGCGTCGAACGCGTACCCGTCGAGCAGGCCGTCCGCGACGGTGTGCACCAGGTTCTCCAGGGTGCTGCGGGAACGGGTCTCGGCGCGCAGGTCCGCGTACCGGTCGAGGCCCGCCGCCCGGGCCTCACGCAGCATCAGGTCGCCCTCCCGCCAGCCCGCCGGGGGTTGCCCGGCCCCCTCGGTGGCCTCCGCCCAGCCGCCGGTGAAGACGATGCGGGAGACCCCGGGGTGCGCGACCGCGTAGTCCGCGGCGGCCTGGACGCGGGCGGCGCTGGCCGGCGTGAGCGTGTAGTGCTCACCGGCGCCGATGACACCGCGCCCGAACACCAGCAGCACGGCGGCGGTCCGGCGGTCTTCCACCCGTCGATCCTGCCAGAATGCCCGGGCCGCCTACTTCTGGCCGGCGATGCTCACCGTGCGGGTGACCGTGGTGACGTTGCCCGCCTTGTCGGTGACCGTCCAGGTCAGCGTCGGGGTGCCGGTGAGCCGGCCGGCCGGGAAGGAGAAAATTAGCGTCGTGCGGCTCCGCACGCCGGTCGCCCGCTTGCCGTTGACCAGCAGGTCGATCGCGGCCACGCCCTGCTCGTCGGTGGCGGTCAGGCTGGTCGTCAGCGGGCCGGCGACCGAGGCGGCGGCGGCCGGGCTGACCGAGGTCACGACCGGCGCCTTGTTGTCGACGACGACCGTGCGCGCGGCGGTCGAGACGTAGCCCAGCTTGTCGGTGGCCCGCAGGACCAGGGCGGTCCGGCCGGTCGCGCCCGCGGTGTTCCAGGCGAAGGAGTACGGCGCGGTGGTGTCGGTGGCCAGCACCGTGTCGCCGCGCAGCAGTTCGACCTGCGCCACGCCGGAGGCGTCGGTGGCGCCCGCCTCGACCTTCAGCGTCCCGCCGACGACGGCGTCGGCCGCCGGGGACCGCCAGCTCAGCGCCGGTCCGGCGTTGTCGGCGACGACGGCGCGGGTGACCGTGGTGACGTTGCCGGCGGCGTCCGTGACCCGCACGGTGAGGCTCACGCCGGCGTTGGCGTCGGCGCTGTCCCAGGTCAGCGTCCAGGGGGCCGCGGTGGCGGTGGCCACGACCGCGTTCTTGACCAGCAGCTCGGCCTTCACCACATCCGTGGCGGCAGTGCTGATGGTCACCGGGACGGTCCTGGTGACCTTGGCGCCGGCGGCCGGGCTGGTGACCGTGGCGGCCGGTGCGGTGTTGTCCACGATGGACTCGACCTGCGCGGTCGCGGTGCGGCCCGCGGTGTCGGTGACCGACAGCGTCAGGGTGGCCGGGCCGGTGAAGCCGGTCGTCTTCCAGGAGACCTGCCGGGTGCCGCTCACCGGGAGGTCATTGCTGACCTCCTTGGTGCCGGTCCGGGTGCGCAGCTGCACCTTCGCCAGGGCGGTGGCCGAGGTGATCGACGGCGTGAACGTCACGGTGCCGCGGACGAGTTGCCCGGCGGTGAGACCGATGCCGGTGATGACCGGACCGGCCGGGGTGGCCGGCGGGGTCGGGACCGGGGCCGGGGTGGCGGGCGTGCCGGCCAGCGCGGCCAGGGTGGCGCCGGCGTTGACCCGGCCCTTGGCGACCCAGCCGCCCACCGGGTCGGCGCCGTTCTCGATCGCCGCGCGGATCTGCGCCACCGAGGCGGCCGGGGCCGCGGCCCGGGCGAGCGCGGCGATACCGGCGACGACCGGACCGGCCGAGCTGGTGCCGTCGAACCAGTACAGGCCGCCGTTCATGCCCTGGGCGATGTTGCTGCCGGGAGCCGCGACGTCCACCCAGGGGTCGGCGGCGGTGCCGTAGTTGGACCAGCTGTACCGGCCGTCGGCGCTGGTCGAGCCGGCCACGGCGATGGCGTTGGGGTGCCCGGCCGGGTAGCTGCGGGCGCTGACCGCGGAGTTGCCGGCCGAGGCGATGACGACGGCGCCCTTGGCGACCGCGTAGTTGACGGCGTTCTCGGTCAGCTGGCTGTAATCGGGCCCGCCCAGGGACAGGTTGATGACCTGCGCGCCCTGATCGGCGGCATAGGTGATGCCGGCGGCGACGTCGTCGGTGTAGCCGGAGCCGCTGGCGTCCAGAACCCGGACGGGCAGGATCTTGCACTCCCAGCACACCCCGGCGATGCCGGTGGCGTTGTTGCCCCTGGCCGCGATGACGCTCGCGGCCTGGGTGCCGTGGCCTTTGACGTCGGTGGCGTCGCTGTCGTCGTCGACGAAGTCGTAGCCGGGCAGCAGCCGGCCCGCCAGCTCGGAGATCGGGCTGACCCCGGAGTCGACCACGGCGACGGTGATCCCGCTGCCGGTGGAACGCGACCAGGCCGCCGGCTGCGCGGTCCGGGTGGCCCCCCACTGGTCGGCGAAGGCCGGGTCGTTGGGGGTGACGTCGGTCATCCGGACCCGGTGGTTCAGTTCGGCGAAGGCCACGCTCGGGTTGCTGCGCAGCTGCTGGAGCGCGGCGCTCACGTCGGCGGCCGGGACCGTGACGTCGGCCGCGGCCAGCCGGCCGATCGGGTCGGACTCCAGCACCTCGATACCCGGCCGGGCGTCGAGCTGGCCCACCACCGCGGTCGTGCTCGCCCCGGACCGCACCCCGACGATGATCGAGGACGTGCCCGCGGTGGACGCTTCCGCCGCGGCGGCGGGCAGCGCGCCGAGAGCCGAGGACAGAACGGTCAGGGCGGCGGCCGCCGTGGCGGCAGCCTTGGTGCCGGGGTACCGGGACCGATGCGACATGGACTGCTCCGGGGGAACGGGGGCCTCGTGGCGGGAACGTCACAGGTGAGGGCACCATCGGCCGGTGTCGCCGCTCCTTGAGGAGAACTCAGCCGGTACGGCGGGTGAAGGTCATGATCCAGTTGACCGGGTCCCAGGTGCGGCCGCCGTCGAAGGAGAACTCCTGCTCCCAGCGCGCCGACGTGGGCGTCATCGCCGACCACAGGAAGCGGACCAGCGCCGGCTTGCCGCCGATCTCGTCCTCGCCGAGGAAGACGCCCCGGCCGTCCCGGAAGCGGCCCTCGACCGGCGGGTCCAGCCGGCCCGGGTTGGTCGTCGACGACCACCAGATGCGCCACAGGCCGGCCCCGGGGTCGTACAGGCGCAGCGTCAGGCCCTCGAACGAGCGTCCGTCGGGCAGCGTCGCCGTGACGGTGTCGACGTTGCCGGTGCCGGCCAGGACCGGCCGGGCCTCCCCCAGGCCGTCGAAGTCGACCCAGTCGGTGCAGTCCCGATCGGTGACGTCGGCCAGCTTGTGGTGGTGAACCGTCCAGCGGCCCATCAGGAAGTCGAAGTCGGTGGTGCCGTCGTGTGTCATGCCGGAACCGTAGAGCCGGGTTGTGTCAGTACCTGTCAGGGTTCAGCGGCATGATCAGCCCATGCCCGCCGGTCGCTTGCTGTCGATGTTGTTGCTGCTGCAGACCCGCGGGCGGCTGTCCGCCGGGCAGCTCGCCGCCGAGCTGGACATCTCCGTACGGACGGCGTACCGCGACCTGGCCCGGCTGCAGGCGGCCGGGGTGCCGCTGTACGCCGAGACCGGCCAGCACGGCGGGTACCGGCTGGTCGAGGGCTACCGGACCCGGCTGACCGGGCTCAGCGGCGGCGAGGCGCGGGCGCTGTTCCTGGCCGGGTTGCCGGCCCCGGCGGCCGACCTGGGGCTGGCCGAGGAGGTGGCGGCGGCCCGGCTCAAGCTGCTCGCCGCGTTGCCGGCCGAGCTGCGGGACCAGGCCGCCCGTACGGCCGCGGTGTTCCACCTGGACGCCCCCGGCTGGTATCACGAGGCGCCGGCCCAGCCGTTCCTGACGCTGCTCATGGACGCGGTCGTGGCGCAGCTCGCCGTCGACGTGAGCTACCGGCGGTGGCGGGCGCCGCAGGAGGTCCAGCGGCGGCTGCGGCCGTACGGGCTGGTCCTCAAGTCCGGCACCTGGTATCTCGTGGCGGCCACCGGGGACGCCGCCCGGGCCGCCACCTACCGGGTCAGCCAGGTGCGGGAGGTCACCGTCACCACCGAGCGTTTCGAGCGGCCGGCCGGCTTCGACCTGGCGGCACACTGGGCGGGCTACCTCGCCGAGTTCGAGGCCCGGCGGTTCACCGGCACCGCGACGATCCGGCTGTCCGCGGACGGCCTGGCCCGGCTGCCCGACCTGCTCGATCCGGCGGTGGTACGGGCGGTCGCCGGGTCCGCGGGCGAGCCGGACGCGGACGGCTGGGTGACGGCGACGATCCCGACCGAGAACGTCCGGCACACCTGTCAGGAGCTGCTGCGCCTCGGCACCGAGGTGGAAGTGATCGGGCCGGCGGAGCTGCGCCGGGCCATGGCCACGACCGTCACCGCCCTCGCCCACCGCTACGCCGGGACTCGCTGACCGCGTCGGGCAGCAGCCGTCGGCGGCCGGCCCACACCACCGCGGCCAGGCCGGCCCCGCATGCCGCCGCGGTACGGAAGCCCGCCGGGTAGCCGTACCGCTCGATCACGAACCCGCCCAGGGCCTGCCCGCCCGCGTTGGCCGCGAAGACGGCCGTGGTGATCCAGCCGAAGGCCTCGGACAACCGCCGCGGCGGCACGAGCCCGTCGAGCAGGCTGTTGTGCGCGGTGACCTGCGGCACGAGGGTCGCGCCGGCCAGGACGACGCCGGCCGTGAGCGCCGCGGTGCCGCCGATGACGGCCGGCAGCACCAGGACCAGCCCGAAGGCGGCCATCAGCACCGGCAGGCGGACCGGGAGCGCCCGCGGCCAGGGCGAACGCTGGTAGACCACCCCGCTCAGCACGGACGTGATCGACCACAGGCCCAGCAGCACCCCGGCCAGCTGCGGCACGCCGTTGGCCCGGGTGCCGGCCGTGACCCCGACCACGACGAAGCCGATGGTCAGGCCGAAGGCGCACGTGGCGACGAGCAGGACGGCCAGACCCGCCGCGCGCACGCCCTCGGCGGACCGGACTGTCGCCGCCGACGGCTCGGGCGCGGTCGCCCCGCGATGTGACCGGGCCGCCGCTGTCAGGGCGAAGCCCACCGCCGGAACCGTGCTCAGCGTGACGGAGATCAGCAGCGCCGATCCGGGCCACAGCCAGGTGGCGAGCACGGCGGCCACCGCGGGACCGAGCAGCCAGCACATCTCGAAGCTGATCGCCTCGTAGCTGTAGGCGGCGTCGCGGACCGGACCGGCCGGGACGAGGCGGCTCCACATCGCGCGGGAGGCGACCTGCACGGTCGGCAGCACCGCGCACTGCACGGCGACCAGCCCGGCCAGCGGCGGGGTGGACAGGCCCGCCTCGACCGCGACGAGCACGGTGGCGCTCAGCAGCGCGTACGGGACCGTGCAGGCCAGCAGGATGCGGGTGGTCCCGTACCGGTCGAGCAGCCGGCTCTGCCCGATGATGCCCGCCGCCGTACCGATCAGGCCGGCCGCCGAGATCGTCCCCGCGACAGCGTAGGAATCCGTCCGGGCCGCGACGTAGAGCAGCAGGCTCAGGTTGTTCATCGCGAACCCGAAGCGGCCCAGCAGCGACCAGGCGGCCGCCGGCAGCGCTCCCGGGACAGCGAGCGCGGTCCGGGCCGATGCCGTCACCGGATCACGACACGGGCATGAGCGGCAGGCGGACCGCCGGGGGCAGGGGCCGCGGGCCCGGCTCGGCGGAGAAGCCCTGGATCAGCAGGGCGGCGAGGCGGCGGGACGCGGCGGCCGCGGCGGCCGGTGACGAGGCCCGGATGCCGCTGTTGGCCATGAGAATCAGCACCAGGTCGTCGACGACGAAGTCCGGCCGGAGTCTGCCGGCCGCCTTGGCCCGGCGGGCCAGCTCGGTGACCGAGCGCAGCGCCCGCTCGCGGGTCGCGGTGAAGTCGATCGCGTGCGGGAACGACGACATGAACGCCGCGGTGAAACCCCGGTCCCGGGCGTGCAGGGCACACACCGTCTCGATCAGGTGGCAGAAGCCGCGCCACGGGTCCGGGTCGGCCAGACCTTCGTCCACGGCCGCCGTGCAGGCGTTCATCTGCTCGGTGAAGGCCTCGGTGATCAGCGCCTCCTTGGTCGGGAACCGCCGATAGAGGGTGGCCGGGCCGACCTCGGCGCGACGGGCGATCTCGCGCATCGACACGTCCAGGCCCGCGCCGGCGAAGGTGCGGCGGGCGACCGAGAGGATCCGCTCGCGGTTGTCCCGGGCGTCGGAGCGCAAGGTGTGAGGCAACCGTTCCGGCATACGTCTCACTTTAGCTAAGTGGACGGGGTGCTCCGCTAGCGTCCGGGCCATGAGAGCTCTGCAGTTCAGCGAGTACGGCCCGGCCGGCGTCCTGCGCATCGCCGAGGCACCGGAGCCGCACGCCGGGCCGGGCCACGTCCGGATCGCCGTACGGGCGTCCGGGGTGACCCCAGCCGACTGGTACCTGCGGTCCGGCCGGTTCCGCGACTGGCTGCCCCTGACCTTCCCGCACGTGCTGGGCGCCGACGCCGCCGGAGTGGTCGACGAGGTCGGCGCGGGAGTCACCGGGGTCCGGCCGGGTGACGCGGTCTTCGGCGTCGTCGACGTGGCCCGGCTCGGCGGCGGGAACGCCGGCTACGCCGTCCTGACCGGGTGGGCGGCCAAGCCGGACGCGCTGAGCTGGGAGCAGGCCGGTGGCGCGGCCGCGAACGTCGAGACCGCCACCCGGGTCCTGGACCGGCTGGGCGCCGGCCCCGGCACGACCTTGCTGATCGAAGGGGCGGCCGGCGGCGTCGGCTCGGTCGCCGTGCAGCTCGCGGTGGCCCGCGGCGCGACGGTCATCGGCACGGCGAGCGCCCGCAACCACGACTTCATCGCCGGTCTCGGGGCGGCACCGACCACGTACGGGCCGGGCCTGCGCGACCGCGTCGGCGCGGTGGACGCCGTGCTCGACTGCGCCGGCTCCGGCTCGTTACCCGACCTGATCGACCTGGCCGGGAGCCCGGACCGGGTGGTGACGGTGGCGGGCCTGAACGCGGCGGCGTACGGGGTCCATCTGTCCCGCTCGGGCGGTCCCGGCGCGGATCCGCAGGCACTGCACGGGCTGGCCGCGGCGGCCACGCTGGCCGAGCAGGGCCGGTTCACCGTGCCGCTCGCGGCCGCGTTCCCGCTCGAGGACGCCGTCGCCGCCCACGAGCTGAGCGAGACCGGCCACGCCCGCGGCAAGATCGTGCTGACGCTCTGACCCGGCCGGCTCGGACGCGACCGGCTCAGGCGCGCACGGTGAACTCGTTGCCGTCGGGATCGGTCATCAGCACCCGGCCGTCGTCGCCCGGGGCGGTCTCGACGCGCTTCGCGCCGAGCGAGATCAGCCGGTCGATCTCGGCCGGCCCGGCACTGTGGACACCGACGGCGAGATCGAGCCGCAGCCGGTCCTTGCCGGTCCGGGGCATCAGCGGCGGGCCACCCCAGGTGATCTTCGTGCCGCCGCCGGGTGACTGGATCGCGGTCTCCTCGTCCTGATCCCAGACCAGCGGCCAGTCCAGCGCGGCGCTCCAGAAGTAGCCGACGGCCTGCGTGCCGTCGCCGGCCAGCGCACCGATCAAGCCGCAGCCGGCCAGGAAGTTGTTGCCGGCCTCGATGACGCAGAACTCGTTGCCCTCGGGGTCGGCCAGCACCACGTGCCCCTCCTCGGGCAGCTGGCCGACGTCGGTGTGCCGGGCGCCGAGCGCCAGCGCCCGGGCCACCTTCTGCTGCTGGTCCTGCTCGGAGGCGCTGGTCAGGTCGAAGTGGGCCCGGTTCTGGCCGCGCTTGGGCTCGTCGTGCGCGATGAACCGGATCCGGTACGCGTTGTCCGCGTCCGGCAGCAGAGCGACCCCGTCGCGGGCGTCGTCGACGAGCTCGCGGCCCAGGAACTCGGCCCAGAACCGCGCGAAGCGCCGCGGTTGCTCGGCCAGGAAGCAGATCGCGTGCAGTTGGCTCGTCATCGCCGACCATCCCCCGTGCGGACTGACTGCTGTCGATCGGAGCCTAGGTGCGGGCCACGGTCGCCCGCAGCCGATTAACGCGCGGCCGGTTCTCAGCGCGCCCACAGACACGACGATGGACCATGCCGGGTATGACTACGGTGCTGGACCGCCCCGCCGCGCTGCTCGTCCTGGTCTCCCGGCCCTGGTTCTGGCCGGTTTCCTGGGTTCCCGCCTACCTGGGCACCGTGCTGGCCGGCCACGCCTGGCTGCCGGCCCGCGCCGACGCGGCCCGGGCCCTGGTGGCTCTGCTCGTGCTCGGCCCGCTCGTCTGGGGTGCGGTGCTGGCCCAGAACGATCTGCACGACCTGCGCAGCGACCGCGCCAACCCGCGCAAGGCGACCGCACCCCTGGTCACCGGAGCAGTGTCGGCCGCCCGGCTGCGACGGTGGTACTACGGTATCGCCGGTGCCGCGATCCTCAGCGCCCTGTTCGTGGGGCCGCTGTTCGTGCTCGGCGTCGCCGGGGTGCTGGCCCTCGGCTGGGCGTACAGCGTGCCGCCGCTGCGGCTCAAGACGCGGCCCGGCTGGGACGTCGCGGTCAACGCCCTGGTCGTCGGGCTGGTCTCGCCGGCGGCGGGCTGGGCGATCACCCGTACGCCGTGGGAGTTCCCGTGGCAGTTCGGGCTGATCGGCGTGCTCTTCGCCGCGGCGCTGTATCTGCCGACGACGGTGACGGACCTGGCCGCCGACGCGGGCGCCGGGGACACCACGTTCGCGGTCCGCTTCGGCGCGCGCTTCGCCCACCGCCTCGGGATCGCCCTGTGGGCCGGCGCCCTGGCGATCTCGATCCTGTGCGCATGGCTCGACGTGCTGGTGCCGCGGTCCACCCTGACGGCGCAACTGGTGATGGCGCCGGTGCTGCTGGCCGCGTACGCGATCCTCACCCGCCGCCCGACCATCACCAAGCTGGCGCTGATCTCGGTGCTCTTCGGCGTCCCGACGATCGGCTTCGCCCTCGCCTACGTCGGCTCCTGACCGCCGAAGGCGGCGACGACCTCGGCCTCCGCGTCGGCCCGGCCGGCCCACCGCTCGCCGCCCACGTCGACGCTCTTGCCCGGCTCGATCGCCTTGTATATCTCGAAGAAGTGCTGGATCTCCAGCTGCAGGAACGGGTCGAGATCGGTGATCTCGCGCAGCTCCGCCAGGCGGACGTCGGCGGTCGGCACGCAGAGAACCTTCGGCGTCGGCCCGTGCTCGTCACTCATCCGGAACATGCCGATCGGCCGGCACCGGATGAGGCAGCCGGGAAAGGTGGGCTCGCGAACCAGCACCAAGGCGTCGAGGGCATCCTTCTGCTCGGTCCACGTGCCGTCGATGAAGCCGTAGTCGGCCGGATACTGGGTGGCGGTGAACAGCGTCCGGTCCAGCCGGAGCCGGCCGGTGCGGTGATCGAACACGTACTTGTTGCGAGTTCCCCTGGGGATCTCGATCGTGACGTCGAACTCCATGACCACGCACCCCTTCAGGACTCGCACGCTACACCCAGTTGTTCCCATCGATGAACGAAAGGGGTAGCGTCGCCGTAATGGATTGGTGACGCTTCGCAATCATGCGGGTGGTGCCGTCCGGGGCGGAGGTCTGCGGATGCCGAGTATCGCCCCGGCTCCGATCGTCGACGACACCGAGGCCGCTCGCGGTCAGCCGCTGCTCGGGCGCGGCATGCTGGTGCTGTTCATCGCCCTCATCGGCTGCTTCACCGCCTGGGGCGTCGCGCAGGACCTGACCACGCCGATGGTGGCCGGGTTCAAGCGCATCTTCGAGATGAGCACCTTCCAGGCCTCGCTCGTGCAGCTCGCCTACTTCGGGGCGTACTTCCTGCTCGCCCTGCCCGCGGCCTTCATCAACCAGCGCTTCGGCTACAAGACCGGCATCCTGACCGGGCTGGGCCTGGCCGCGATCGGCGCGTTCTCGTTCTACCCGGCCAGCAAGATCATGACGTACGAGGCCTTCCTGGTGGCCCTGTTCGCGATGGCCGCCGGCTGCTCGATCCTGGAGACCTCGGCCAACCCGTACGTGCTCTCGCTCGGTCCCGAGCAGACGGCGACGCGGCGGCTCAACCTGGCCCAGGCGTTCAACCCGGTGGGCACCAACATCGGTGTGCTGCTCGCCTCGACGCTCATCCTGCCCAAGCTCGCCGACCCGGTGGACATCGCGACTTTGACCCCGGCCGAGGTGCACACGATCAGGGCGGGTGAGCTGGGGGCGGTGATGGCGCCGTACCTCGGCCTGGCCTTTGTCCTGGTGCTCATCGCCGTGGCGATCGCCAGCCAGAAGGCGCCGCCGATCGTCGAGGAGTTCCCCGACGCCGGTCCGCACGAGGGCGGGGTCGGCAGCCTGTTCGGGGTGTTGTGGCGCAACAAGCAGTACCGCTACGGCGTCGTGGCGCAGTTCTTCAACGTGGCGGCCCAGGTCTGCGCGTGGACCTACCTGATCCAGTACGTCCAGCAGGCCCTCGGCGGGAGCCTGGAGAAGGGCGGCTTCTATCTGCAGCTGAGCCTGCTGGTCTTCCTCGCCTCGCGGTTCCTGATGACGTGGGTGATCGGCCGGATCCGGGCGACCAAGGTGCTGGCGGTGCTCGCCGCGCTGGCCGTCGTGCTGTGCGTCTTCGCGATGGTGAGCCCCAACCTGGCGGGCGTCTTCGCGGTGGTGGGTCTGTCGTTCTCCCTGTCGCTGATGTTCCCGACGATCTACGGTGTCGCGCTCAAGGGTCTCGGGCCGGCCACCAAGTTCGGCGCCGCCGGGCTGGTGATGGCGATCGTGGGCGGGGCCATCATGCCGGTGGTGCAGGGCACGCTGGTGGACAGCACGAGCGCGGCCTTCTCGTTCATCGTTCCGGCCCTCTGTTTCGCCGTGGTCGGGCTCTACGCGCTCTATGACCTGCGGACCCGGCCGAGCGCGGGGAGGACGGCATGAACGCCCGGCGGGTCCTGGCGGCCGTGGCCGCGCTGACGGTGCTCGCGGCGAGCGGCTGCGGCACCGACGAACCGACCAGTGCCACGACCCGGACGACCAAGCTCGAGGTCGTGTCCTGGTGGACTTCCGGATCGGAGGCCGCCGCTCTCGGCACGGTCCTGACCGCGTACCGCCGGAGCGATCCCGGCGTCGAGACCGTCAACGCGGCGGTGGCCGGTGGCGCCGGCTCCCAGGCGATCGTCGCGCTGGCCAAGCGGCTGCACAGCGGCGACCCGCCGGACGTGTGGCAGACCTTCGCCGGCAAATCGGTGCAGGGCTACGCCGAACGGGGCGCGGTCCGCGACGTCTCGTCCGTCTACGCCGCCGGCGGCCTGGACGCGAGCATGCAACCGGCGATCCTGCAGTCGGTACGCCGCAACGGCAAACCGTACGGCGTGCCCACCGGCGCCCACCGCAGCAACGTCCTGTGGTTCAACCCCGCGGTGCTCACCCGGGCCGGCGTCACCCCGCCGGCGGCCGGCTACTCGCTCGCGACGTTCCTGGACGACCTCAAGAAGGTGAAGGCGGCCGGGGCCACGCCGCTGTGCCTGGGCGGCAAGGACCCGTTCACCACGGTCGAGCTGTTCGAGAACGTGCTGCTCAGCACGATCGGGGTGCAGGGCTGGCGGGACATGGCGGCCGACCAGCTGGACTGGCGCAGCGCGCGGGTGGCCTCGGCGCTGCGCACCTTCGGCGGCCTGCTCACCTACGCCGACCCGGAGGCCAGCGGCCTGACCTGGGACGCGGCCACCAAGAAGCTGGCCACGGCCGGCTGCGCGTTCGAATCCATGAACGACTCCGCCTACGGCGAGCTCCTCGCCGACGGCGCCCGGGAAGGCACCCAGTTCAACGGCGTGGCCTTCCCCGGTACGGACGACAGTTACCTGGCCGTCGTCGACGTCTTCGTGGCCGCGACCCGGGCGGAGAACGCCCGCAACGCCCTCGCCTTCCTGACCGAGATCAGCAAGCCGGAGGTCCAGGTCGCGTTCAGCCGGGCCAAGGGGTCGATCCCGGTGCTGCGCACGGTGGACGTGTCGGCGCTGCCGCCGTACCAGCGTGACGCGTCGAAGACGTTCTGGAGCGCGCCGGTGCTGCTGTCGGTCACCCACGGCGAGTCCATGAGCCCGGCGTTCCAGGAGGGCTTCTACGACGCGGTGTCGACCTACATCCGCACCCGGGACCCGGACGCCTTCGCCGCCGACCTGGAGAACGCCGTCTCCCAGGGCCGCATCCCGCAGCGCTGAGGCGTCAGGGCAGCACCCCGTCCCAGGTGGTCAGGCAGAAGGGGTGGCCGGCCGGGTCGGCGTAGACGAAGCACTGGCCGCTGTTGGGTTGGAAGTCGTACTTCGTCGCGCCGGCGGCCAGCACCCGGGCCTCGGTCGCGGCGCGGTCGGTGACGAGGAAGTCGAGGTGCATCTTGATCGACGAGGCCGGGTCGGGCCAGGCCGGCGGGGTGTAGCCGGGGACGCGCTGAAAGTCGATGCGGCCGTTCGGGCCCTGCTCCGTGGCCCACTGCGTGTCCAGGCACGTCACCGTGCCGCCGATGACGGCCGCATAGAACTCGGCCAGAGCGCGGGGGTCGGGACAGTCGAGGGTGACGGCACTGAGCCGGATCTGATCAGACATACCGGTACGACGCAGGAGCACGCCGGGAATCGACAGCTTCGGTCGGCCTTTCGGCCGACCCGGCCGCCGGTGAATCCGGCCCGGAGCCCGATCTGCCGGACCGGGTGAGTGCCTAAGCTCCCGAAGGTGATGATCAACCGGTACGCCGCCGTGGCGGCACCCGTCGGCGGGCTGCTGCTCGGGGCGTTCGACTTCGTGTGGATCAAGTACGTGCCGTTCCCGCTCGGGAACCTGGGCAACTCGCTCGCCGTGTGGGCGGTGGCCGGCTTCCTGTTCACGTACTGGGGCCGGTGGGACTGGGTACGGGGTATCGCCGCGGCGGTCGTCATGCTGGTCGTGGCCGTGCCGAGCTACTACCTCGCGGCGGCGGTGATCCAGAACGACGACTTCTCGAACCTCTACAACACCGTAGCGATCATGTGGATGGGTTTCGCCGTGGTCGCCGGGGTGGTCTTCGGCGGGGCCGGGATCGCCGCGCGACACCCGGGACGGTGGCAGCTCGCCGCGTCGGCCATGCCCGGCGCCGTCATGGTCGCCGAGGCAGTGGTGCTCGCGCGGCGCAACGACGGCGAGTCGCTCTGGCCGGCCCTCCTCGACGTGGTGCTCGGCGTGCTCATCACGGTGCTGATCGTGGACTCGTGGCGGCGTCGCCTGGTCACGCTGCTGCTCGCCGTACCCCTGGCGGTTGTGGGGTTCGCCCTGCTGTCCGTGGCCCGTTTCCAGTAGGGCTCACCGCACCCGGCACGAGGTCGTGGTCGTCGCGGCCGGGTTGCTCTCCGAGGTGACGGTGACCGCGACCCTGGTCCCCTTCCGCGTGCCGGCCGGGCGCTTGACGTGGACGTCCACCGACGCGGTACGGCCGTTCGCGACGTCGGTGACCGCCCGGGGCAGCCAGGTGGTCCAGCCCGCACCGGCCGTGGCGGACACGCGGTAGACGTCGGAGCCGGTGTAGGCGCTCAGCGGGCCTGCGGTCGCGGCCGCGCGGCCGGTGTTGCGGACCGGGATGCGGCAGCGGGCCCAGCCGGACGGCGCCACGGCGGCGACGGCCCGGCCGGCCGCCACCCCGCGGGCCTGCGGTCCGGCGCCGTCCAGGGATCGGACCGCGACCGTGTACGACAGCACGCCCGCCCTGTCCCGCCGCATGTCCAGCACGTAGAAGTGCAGCCGGTTGGCGGTGTCGACGTACTCGTACTCGCTGCCCGAGCCGGTGCCGGCGTGGAACAGCGCGTCGGAGAGCTGCCGGTAGTCGCCGACGGTCATCTTCTGCGGGGTCCCGTCCGGGCGTACGAAGTCGACCTTGTCGATGTCCTGCGGGTTGGCGTCGACGGTCCAGATGAACGGGGCCGAGTCGGCGTTCTTGGTCTTGGCCAGCAGCACGCCGGAGTCGGGGGTGAACGAGTCGAAGCCCATCCGGTCGACCACCTCGACCGTGTAGTTGTCGTACTTGCCGCCGTCGCAGTACGGGTCGGCGGCGGTGTCGCAGGCCGGACTGCTGTCGCCGCCGTCCAGCGTCACGTTGATCCCCGACAACCCCCTGCCGGGCCGGACCGCGCGGGCCTTGATCCGCGCCACGACGACACCCGAGCCGGTCAGCGCTTCGCGGGAGAGGCGCAGCACGGCGGCGTCGTCGATGATGCCGAGCTTCATCTTGTTGCGCAGCATGTGCTGGGCGCCCATCGACGACCCGGCGGTGCCCGGGATGAGCCAGCGGCTGTGCGGACCACCGGGACCGTTGAACGTGCCCCGGCTGAGCATCTCCCACGGCCCGCTGTAGTCGCGCCGCGCGGGCACCGAGTACGGGTTGTTGTAGTTGTCCCCCACGCCCAGGATGTGGCTGAACTCGTGCGCGTAGGTGGACATGCCCGAACTCTCCGCCTGCACCGAGCTGCCGTTGGCGGCGTTGGGCCAGACCGTGGCCGAGGCCTGCCAGGAGGTCCAGTCGACGTACCGGGTCGCGTTCCAGTTGGGCAAAGCCTCGTCGGGCGGCCCGAAGGCGTCCGGCACGCTGTCCGGGCCGGCGAACTTCATCTGGCCGAACTCCTGCCAGGTGGACGACTCGTCCTGCCCCGCGGCCAGATAGAAGACGAAGTCGTACTGAGCGGCCACCGTCTCGCCGACGTCGGCGAGCCAGGCGGCGCGGGCGTCGGCGCGCAGGTCACGGCCGCACTTGTCGCCGGCCGGGCAGCCGAGGCCGCGCTGCATCGAACTCTCGATGCCGTACTCGTGGCTCTTGGCCGGTAGCTGGTAGACGCCGAAGGAGCCCAGGCTGATGCCGTAGCGACCGCCGGAGTCCTCCATCCAGTACTCGTGGATGGTGTGGCCCTGGTTGAGCTCGCCCGGCTGGTTGAGGAAGTCCCGGTAGAACGCGGGGACGTCGGCCCGCGGCAGGTCGTGCACGGTGGACGGATTGCCGAACACGGTGGAGTTCGGCGGCTGGGTCACGACGAACGGCTGGTTGGGGAAGTCCACGAGCACCAGGGCGCCGCGGAAATTGCGCAGCGAGCCCGGCACGGCGGGATCCGACCAGTCGGTGCCCGGCACCGCCCGGTAGTCGTCCCAGGTCATGGTGTCCGGCAGTTCGTAGTTCTGCGGGTCGATCGGCTGGGGAGCGTCCGCGCCGGCCCGGCGCGCGGCCGGCTGGTCACGCTGCCACGGCTGGGTCTGCGGCCAGTGCCGCATCCGCCACGGATGATCCGGGTCGCCGTCCGGCGGCGCGGCCGCGGCGGGCGTCGCCGTCAACGCTCCGGCCAGCACCAACACCATCAAGGAGAACGCCGGGAGCACAGCCCGCCGCACGGTTGCCACCACGCCACCAGTCACCTGAGCCATCCTCGCAGTCCGAGTGATACCTATCAATGCCTGGGGGAAAGGCCGTCGTCATGGCAGGATACTGACCAGTAACCGGGAGACGGGTGATCGACATGGCGTTTCGGACGTGTCCGTTGTGTGAGGCGGCCTGCGGGCTGGAGCTGACCGTTCGCGACGACCGGATCGTCGCCGCCCGCGGGGACCGCGAGCATGTGTTCAGCCACGGCTTCCTCTGCCCGAAGGGCGCCACCTTCGGCGAGCTGTCCGCCGATCCCGACCGGCTGCGCCGGCCGCTGGTCCGCCGCGGCGACCAGCACGTCGAGGTGAGCTGGGACGAGGCGTTCCAGGCGGTCGAGCAGGGTCTGCGCCCGATCATCGACCGGTACGGCCCGCACGCGGTGGCCCTGTACCTGGGCAACCCGAACGTGCACACGATGGCCGGCGGGCTCTACCTGACCCCGCTGCTGCGCACCCTCGGCACCCGCAACATCTTCTCCGCCAGCACCGTCGACCAGATGCCCAAGCACGTGTCCTGCGGCTACCTGTACGGCAACCCGCTGACGATCCCGGTGCCCGACCTCGACCGCACCGACCTGCTGCTGGTGCTGGGCGCGAACCCGTGGGAGTCCAACGGCAGCCTGGCCACCGCGGCCGACTTCCCGGGGCGGCTCAAGGCGATCCAGGCCCGCGGCGGCCGGTTCGTGGTGGTCGACCCGCGCCGCACCCGCACCGCCGAGCACGCCGACGAGCACTTGTTCATCCGGCCCGGCACGGACGCGTTCCTGCTGTTCGGCATCGTCCACACCCTGTTCGCCGAGGGCCTGGTCGAGCTGGGCGGGCTGGCCGGGCACGTCACCGGTGTCGACGAGGTCCGGGAGCTCGCCGGTGCCTTCACCCCCGAGCGGGTGAGCGCGGTCTGCGCCGTACCGGTGGAAAGGATCCGCGGCCTGGCGCGGGAGCTCGCGGCCGCGCCCACCGCCGCGGTCTACGGCCGGATCGGCACCTGCACGGTCGAGTTCGGCACGCTGACCAGCTGGCTCATCGACGTCGTCAACGTGCTCACCGGCAACCTGGACCGGCCCGGCGGCGTGATGTTCCCGCTGGCCGCGCACCTGAGCCCGCGCCCGCGCGCCGGCGGCAAGGGCTTCCGGACCGGCCGGTGGCACAGCCGGGTCCGGGGACTGCCCGAGGTCAAGGGTGAGCTGCCCGTCGCCACCCTGGCCGACGAGATCGAGACGCCCGGCGACGAGCAGGTCCGCGCGTTCGTGACGGTGGCCGGCAACCCGGTGCTGTCGACGCCGAACAGCGACCGGCTGGACCGGGCACTCGGCGGGCTCGACTTCATGGTCAGCGTCGACCCGTACCTCAACGAGACCACCCGGCACGCCGACGTCGTGCTGCCACCGACCGACCCGGCCCGCAAGGGTCACTACGACTTCTCGTTCCTGGCGCTGGCGGTGCGCAACTTCGCCGCGTACTCCCCGCCGGTGCTGCCGGGCGACCCGGCGAGCATGGACGAGTGCGACATCCTGGCCCGGCTCACGCTCATCGCGGCCGGCCAGGGCGCCGGCGCCGATCCGGCGGTGCTGCACGAGCAGCTGCTGGAGCAGGCACTGCAGCGGGCCGCCGCAGCGACCGGGCGCGCCGCGCCCGAGCTCCGGGCGCTGGTCGGTGGGGACCATCCGGCCGAACGCCTGCTCGACGTCGCCCTGCGCACCGGGGCGTACGGCGACCGGTTCGGCGCGCACCCCGACGGGCTCTCCCTGGACCGGCTGCTCGCGAACCCGCACGGTGTCGACCTCGGCCCGCTGCAGCCCCGCCTCCCCGAGGTGCTGCAGACCCCGAGCGCCAAGGTCGAGCTGTACGGCGAGCCGATCGCGGCCGACGTCGAGCGGCTGCGCGCGGCGCTCGGACGCGACCACGACGACCTGGTCCTCGTCGGCCGGCGCCACCTGCGCTCGAACAACAGCTGGATGCACAACGTGCCCGCCCTGGTGAAAGGCCGGGACCGGTGCACGCTGCAGGTCCACCCGGCCGACGCGGAGCGGCTCGCGCTGACCGACGGCGGCGACGCCCGGGTCACCTCGCGGGCGGGCACGCTGTCGGCGCGCGTCGAGATCACCGACCGGGTCATGCCCGGGGTGGTGAGCCTGCCGCACGGCTGGGGCCACGGTCTGGCCGGCACCCGGATGACGGTGGCCGCCGCCCACCCGGGGGTGAACAGCAACCTGCTCACCGACGAGACGGTGATCGACCAGCTCTCCGGCAACAGCGTGCTCAACGGCATCCCGGTCGAGGTCAAGGCCGAATTCGCGGTTACCGGCCGGGCCGGGGAGGTGCTGACCTAGAGTCGGACCCGGGGAGCCTGAGCGGGGGGTGCACGGTGTCCGATCAGATGCGGGCCGACTGGGGTGGACCGGACAAGGTCCTCGACACCTACGTCGCCCAGATGGACCGGCTCACCGAGGCGGTGGACCCGGGTGTCCCGTTGAGCCTGACGGTGCACGGGCTGCTGGTCAGCGGCGAACTGATCCCGCAGTGGCAGTGGTTCGCCGAGGTCAGCGAGATGACCAACAACGAGGACGCCTTCTACACCGGCATGGCCGAGCACGTGAAGGAGCAGTCCGAGCTGGCCCACGCGGCCATGAAGCTGCGCGACACCGGCGGCGAGGTGACCCACCGGCAGTACACCGCCCTGATGGCGCCGACGAGCTACATCCACCTGCGCAACGCCCGGATCCACTCGCCCGACCACGCGGGCCGCGGCGGCTGCCTGTGGCGCGGCCGGCTCTGCGACGTGTCGGGCTGGACGCCGGGCTCCTCGCCCGCCGCGGACTGAGCCGCGTAACAGAAAGCCGCACGCGGAATCCCGCGATCGGAAAACCCGATGTCGACTTCTCCGATCGCGGGAAACGCGGAACGGTCGGATCAGCGGACGAACAAATCGAATGAACTGCCGCTGACCGCACACCGCCAGAATTCCCAGCGGTGCTCATTCGACAATTGCCGTCCGGTGTTGTTGCACGTGGACAGCGGATTGGTGACACCGTCGCGGTGCTGGTACAGCAGCTCGGTGGCCGAGGTGTTGTAGTAGAGCGAGTTGTCGACCGAGAACTCACCGAGCTCCGTTCCCGGGTTGAGCACGGCGTCGGCGTCGAAGTGCCAGTGCACGCCCAGCCACAGCCGGCTGTGCGCGTCCTCGTCGGCCGCCGCGCTGAAACTCGCGAACGTGCGCGTCTTGACGGTGGCGTCGGGGTCGTCGGGGTCACCGGTGAACCGGATGTTGTCCCGGCCGAACCAGTGCTTCATCACGGTGGCCCAGGTGTAGGCGAACGTCGCGTGACCGGACACGTACGCCGGGAAGTTCGGCGTCGCCTTGGCCAGCGGCTGCCAGGTCTCCTTCGGGGTGTCCGGGTTGTTGTCGGTGTCGGCCTGGTTGATGGCGGTGACCGGGCGCCACAGGTCCACCGGCGTGTTGTACTTCGCGTCCCAGGCCAGGATCGCCGCGTCGGCCATGGCCACCGCGACCTGCGCGAACAGCTTGGCCCTGGACTCCGCCGAGACGTTCTGACCGTTGGCGACGATCTGCGTGTGGGAGAAGATCTGGCCCGGCGGCTTGTAGGTGCCGTCGGCGTCGCTGGCCCAGAAGAACGCGGCCCGGGTCTGGTCCGCGGTCCGCTCGGTGGAGGTGCGCGAGCCTAGCCGCCGCACCTCGTCGAACTGCTCGGTGTACTCGGCGCCGGTCAGCACTTCGTCGTAGTTCGATCCGTCGCCCGGCATGGGCGGCCGGAACTGCGAACCGCTGGTCATCACGAAGGGCTGCACCGCCCCCCACTGCGGGGTCACGGGCGCACCGGTGCCGATCTGCTGGAAGGTGCCGGGGACGCCGTCGTACACGTAGGACATCGGTGCGTCGGACCCGTCGGTGGCGCGCCTCTGCAGGATGGCCTGCGCCGCCTGCTCGCCGACGGACCTGCCCGCCGTCTGCTGCGGCGAGGCCGCGATCCCGTCCTGGGCCTCGGTGAGCCGGCTCTGATAGACCGCCGCGAGCGACGGATACAGGCTGGTCAGGGTCGTGTAGGCGGCGTAGTCCACCGCGGTGCTGAAGTCTCCGCCGCCGGCCACCTTGATCGCGTACGGCTGGCCGAGGCAGTCCGCCGCGCGCCGGGCGCACAGCACCGAGTTCGCCGCGTCGTAGATCGCCACGTGCATGATCGCCCCGGCCCGGCTGATCCGCGTCGGCGCGGCGGCGGCGCCGGTGAGCTGCCGGTACGTGTTGATCAGGACCGTGTTCCAGAAGGTGACGTGATCGGTGGCGATGACCGCGCGGGCCGGCTGAGCGGGCCAGGCGACTTGCAGGAACGCGGCGAACAGGACTGCCACCGCCGCCAATATCCCATAACGGCGCGATAGGCATAGTTAATCGGTGCAGTCCAATATCGACAGACCCGTTCTTTCATTTCCGGGGAAAGTCGTCCGGCCGTTCGACGCGGATCGGATTTCCCCGTACCAATGCATCATGGATCTGCCGGCGGCCGGTGATGACGGCCCGGCCGCCCGGTCCGCCGGTGCGGCACCCCACGATGTCGACGTCCGCCTCCGCGAAGGCCGTGGGCCCGGCGTCCGCCTCGCACGGCTGGGCGATGACGTACCAGTTCTTGCGGCCGGCGCTCGTCCCGTAGGGACTGGGTGCCTGCCAGCACAGGGTGCCGGTCCACGTAGCGGCGAACCGGGCTGCGCCCGGCCGACAGCAGCAGAAGCATGTGTCCGCTCATGACCTTCCCCGGCCCCGGCGCTGGTCGCGGCGGTCGCGCCGCGGCGCACTTCCGAGGTCCGCGGTCTTGTAGGTGACCACCGGGACGGTCTCGGCCACGGACGTCGCCAGGCCGTGCGCGACGAGATCCGCGATGACCCGCTCGATCCGCTTGTACGCCGTCGGCGCCTCCTCGAACAGCAGCTGCCGGTCGCCGCACACCACCACCGACCCCACCGGCGTGCGGCGCAGCTCCTCGACCGTGTGCTTGGCCCGCCCCCGGACCAGGGCGTCGGCGCGCGACATCTTGCGGCCGGCACCGTGGGCGACGGAGTGGTTGGCCTCCGGCCCGGCGTGCGCCGCCACCAGGAACGACGGGGTGCCCCGAGTGCCCGCGACCAGGACGTCCCGGCCGTCCCCGCGCGCGGCGCCCTTACGGTGCAGGTACACCCCGTCGCGGGCCTCGACCAGGTTGTGGCACTCGTCGACGATCGGCGCGGTGGGCGTGGCCCCCAGGGCGAGCGCGACCCGGGCCGCCATCAGCCGGCGGTTGAGCGAGCCCCAGCGGACGGCCTCGTCGTGCCGGGCCAGATAGTCCGCCGGGTCGGCGGCGGGACCCGCGCCGTGCACCTCGGTGTGCGAGCGCAGGATGCGCTCGCCCAGGCCGCGGGAGCCGCTGTCCACGATGAGGACGAGGTCACCGGCGGACAACCCGAGCCGGGCCGCGTGGCCTTCATCGAGCACGGCGCGGACCCGCGCGAGCTCCACGAAGTGGTTGCCGCGCCCGACGGTGCCCAGGCTCTCCGTGTGGCCGGCCGGGATGTCGGCGTCCACGTGGGCCCAGGCCGGGTCGTCCGGCTCGACCGGGCGGTCGAGGTCGGGGAAGCGGCCGGCCAGGCGCTCGGGCACGGCCCGCTTGAGGTCGACCGGGAACACGGCGATGCCGCAGCCGATGTCGGAACCCACCAGGTGCGGATAAAGAACGGTCGACGCCATCGCGGCGCCGATCGGGGCGCCCTTGCCGGGGTGCAGGTCCGGCAGGGCGGCGACGTGGAACATGCCGTCGAGGGCGGCCACCTGGTGGCACTGCGCGACGGCGTCGGACTCGATCCAGCTTCCGTCGGAGGCGAACACCGTGACGGAGGCAGACTGGTGCTGAGACAATGAGTGCTCTTTCTGAAGACGTACGGGCACGGCCGGCTGGGCGAGGCGGTGCGCGTCAGTACGTCATGCAGGCAGCTTGCGGGAGATCACCCGCCGGCGGCAACCGCTTTTCCCCGGTCCGGCCTCAGAGCGGGACCGGTCCGCCCCACAGGCGCAGGAAGAGGACGCCGAGCACGTCCAGGATCATCAGCAGGAACGGGTAGCTCAGCGGGAAGAAGCAGCAGATCAGCAGGATCAGCACCCCGAGGTTCTTCTCCTCGAGCCACAGCCGCATCTGCTGCGCGCCCGCCCCCGGCCGCCTCAGCGCCGACCACAGGATGCCGAAGCCGTCCAGCGGCGGGATCGGGATCAGCGCCAGCAGGCCGAAGGCCAGCAACCCCACCGCCAGGCAGAGCAGCACCTGCTCGCCCAGCGGCAGCGTGAAGCCGTGCAGCACATCGGACATGTTGAGCACCGACAGCAGGTTGCCGGGGAAGAGCACCACGTACGCGGCGAACAGCCCCTGCGCGACCAGGATGCACGCCACCGGCCCGGCCGCGAAGACCGCCGCCGCCCGGGCCCGGCCGTGGTAGCGGGGCACCTCGTCGACCGAGATCGTCTTGCCCCAGCCCATGCCGCCCACGGCCGCCGCGACCGCGCCGAACGGGTCGACGTCCTCGCGCAGCTGCGGGGTCACCGGGTCGCGGCGCTCGCTCAGGCGCAGCGTGCGCGCGGTGATCCGGATCGCGAAGGCCCGCAGCAGCAGGCCGAGCAGGAAGGCGACGACCAGCGCGACGAACGCGACCGGTTCGCCGAGGGCGAAGAGCAAGCTAGCCCCGTTCCGCCTTGGCGGCGATGACCTCGCGGGCGAGCTGGCGGTAGTTGCGGGCGCCCGAGCTCGCCGGGTCCAGGCTGGTGATCGGCGCGCCGGCCACGGTGGACTCCGGGAACTTGACCGTCTTGGTGATGACGGTCTGGTAGACCTTGTCGCCGAACGCTTCCACGACCCGCTGCAGCACCTGGCGGCAGTGGGTGGTGCGGCTGTCGTACATGGTCGCCAGGATGCCCTCGAGCTCCAGGTCGAAGTTGAGCCGCTCGCGGACCTTGTCGATGGTGTCCAGCAGCAGGGCCACGCCGCGCAGGCTGAAGAACTCGCACTCCAGCGGGATGAGCACGCCGTGCGCGATGGTCAGCGCGTTGATCGCCAGCAGGCCCAGCGAGGGCTGGCAGTCGATCAGGATGAAGTCGTACTCCTTGCGCACGGTGCGCAGCACCCGGGCCAGGGCCATCTCCCGGGCGACCTCGTTGACCAGCTGGATCTCGGCGGCCGACAGGTCGATGTTGGCCGGCAGCAGGTGCAGACCGGCCACATCGGTCTTGATGATGACGTCCTCGGCGGTGACATCGTCCTGCATGAGCAGGTTGTAGATGCTCAGGTCGAGGTTGTGCGGGTTGACGCCGAGGCCGACCGAGCAGGCGCCCTGCGGGTCGAAGTCGACGAGCAGCACCTTGCGGCCGTACTCGGCCAGGGCGGCGCCCAGGTTGATGGTCGTCGTGGTCTTGCCGACGCCACCCTTCTGGTTGGCGAGGGCGATGATCCGCGCGGGACCGTGCCGGTCGGTCGGCATCGGCTCGGGGATCGGCCGGCGCATCGTGTAGGCCGTCGGGTCGGCCGGGCCGAGGTCGGCGCCGAGGTCCAGCGAGCTCTGCTGGTCGCGCAGGGCATTGGTCCACGCCTCAGCGCGATCATGATTTCCGCTCACGTCCCCAGCCCCCTCTCGACCCGCAGCCGGAGCCGATGCCCGACTGTACGCCACAAGGACCGCCCGACCGGGGTCAGCCGTTCGGCGTGTCGCAGGGACTGACGCTCACCTTCTAACGAGCGCGCGGGTGGGAGGTCGCGTACACCTCACGAAGCCGGTCCACTGTCACCAGGGTGTAGAGCTGCGTGGTCGTCACCGAGGCGTGTCCGAGCAGCTCCTGCACGACCCGGACGTCGGCGCCGCCGTCGAGCAGGTGCGTCGCGTACGAGTGCCGCAGTGTGTGCGGCGACACGGCGTGCGGGCCTTCCACGGGCAGTCCGGCCGCCTCCGCGGCCCGGTGCAGGATGGCCCAGGCGCTCTGCCGGGACAGCGGTCCCCCGCGCTGGTTCAGGAAGACCGCCGGCGTGCCGCGTCCCTTCGCGACCAGCTCGGGGCGGCCCTGGACCAGGTAGGCCTCCAGGGCGGCACGGGCGTAGCGCCCGAGCGGGACCAGCCGGGTGCGGCCACCCTTGCCGTGCAGGGTGACCGCCGCCTCGTCGGAGAAGTCCAGGTCGTCGACGGCCAGCCCGACCGCCTCGGAGATCCGCGCGCCGGTGCCGTAGAGGAACTCCAACAGGGCGGTGTCGCGCAGCGAGCCGGGAACAGCCAGCAGCCGGGTGACCTGGTCGATGTCCAGCGCCTTGGGAAGGCGCCGGGGCGGGGTCGGCGGTTTCACCTCGCGGCTCACGTCGTGCGCCACGAGGCCCTCGCGGGCGGCGAAACGGTGCAGGCCGCGGACGGCGCTCACGGCCCGGGCGGCCGACGCGGCCGACAGCGCCGGATGCTCCGGCGATCCCGCCCGCAGCTCGGCCAGATGCCCGGTGACCTGGGCCGCGGTGACGTCGGCGAGATCACCGACGCCGGCCGCGGCCAGCGTCTGCACATACCGGTCCAGATCCCGGCGGTACGAGGCCAGGGTGTTGCGGGACAGGCCGCGCTCGACCGACAGGTGATCGAGATACGTCTGCACGGCCCGTCGCAGCAGGGGTTGGGCCGAGGTCAGCTGAGCACCTCGGCCAGGGACAGCGCCTGCATGCCGTGCGCCTCGGCGACCGGGCCGTAGGTGACGTGCCCGGCGTGGGTGTTCAGGCCCAGGGCCAGCGCCGGGTCGGCCTTGACGGCGTCGCGCCAGCCGCGGTTGGCCAGCTCCAGCGCGTACGGGAGGGTGACGTTGGTCAGCGCGTAGGTGCTGGTGTGCGGGACCGCGCCGGGCATGTTGGCCACGCAGTAGAACATCGACTCGTGCACCCGGTAGACCGGGTCGGCGTGCGTGGTCGGACGCGAGTCCTCGAAGCAGCCGCCCTGGTCGATGGCGATGTCGACGAGCACGCTGCCCGGCTTCATCCGCGACACCAGCTCGTTGGAGATCAGGTTCGGCGCCTTCGCGCCGGGCACCAGGACCGCGCCGATGACCAGGTCGGCGTCGATGACGGCCTTCTCGATCTCGTACGCGTTCGACGCGATCGTCTGCAGGTGACCGCGGTAGTCGGCGTCGGCCGCGCGCAACCGGGCGATGTTCTTGTCCAGCACCAGCACCTCGGCCTGCATGCCCAGCGCGATCGCGGCCGCGTTCATGCCGGAGACGCCGGCGCCGATGACCACGACCTTGGCCGCGTAGACGCCCGGGACGCCGCCCATGAGCACGCCACGGCCACCACCGGACCGCATCAGGTGGTAGGAGCCGACCTGCGGGGCCAGCCGGCCGGCGACCTCCGACATGGGGGCCAGCAGCGGCAGCGAGCGGTCGGGCAGCTCGACGGTCTCGTACGCGATGCCGGTGACCTTGCGGTCGATCAGCGCGTCGGTGCACTCCTTGGACGCCGCCAGGTGCAGGTACGTGAAGAGCACCTGGCCCTCGCGCATCCGGCCGTACTCCTCGGCGATCGGCTCCTTGACCTTGAGGATCAGGTCGCCGGTGGCCCACACGTCGTCCGGGCCGTCGAGGATCGTGGCGCCGGCGGCGACGTAGTCGGCGTCGGTGATCGACGAGCCGGCACCGGCGCCCGCCTGCACGTACACCTCGTGACCGGCCCGGTTCAGCTCGAAGACCCCCGCGGGGGTGATCGCGACCCGGAACTCGTTGTTCTTGACTTCGCTCGGAATGCCGACCTTCATGAGTCGACACCGTCCTTTCCGGGAGAGACGTCGATGGCTCATACCCGAGACGGGCTGCTTCGCAGATTACCGTCCCACCAAGTGGAAGATACTGCCGATCCGTTGCGCGAAGATCAAGATTTGGTGCCGGCCGGCGGCTAACGCGGCAGCACGCCCGGGCCGGAGACGACGGCCCGCTGCAGGACGGCGGTCGTACCGGTGAGCATGCCGGCCCGGCCCAGCGGGGTGTCCCGGACCAGGTATGAACGCTCGCCGAGGTACTCGAAGGTGGCCGGGTCGAAGATCCACTCCTGCCGTTCGCCGTCCTCGCGGGTCCGCGCGACGGCGATCCCGTGCCGGCCCTGCGCGTCGACCGAATCGGCCACCAGCACCACCCCGGGGATCCGCGCGGCCGCCCGGTAGATCGCGGCGGCCACCGCCGGGGGCAGCAACGACTCCCGCAGCCCGTCACCGAGGAAGCCGAAGGCGGCGGTGTCCGGACCGCTGTCCTGGCCCTCGGTCTCGGCGTAGATCCGCTTCAGCAGCTCGGCCGGATCGGTGGGCAGCTCCGCGTACCTGCTGTTCGGTGACGCGCCGGACAGACCGAACGTCTCGCCCCGCTCCCGGATGAGGCCCTCGCTGCCCCGCGTCGCGGGCAGCCAGATCTCCCGGTCGTGCACCCGGTCGAGGACGGCGTCGGCCGCCCCGATCTCCTGCTGATCGGCGTCGGCATCTCCGTTGATCATCAGCCAGGCCACCCGGCTCCGGACGTAGACGTACTGGCCCTGGCCGAGCGGCACCGACGGCTCCCGGCCCGCGACCGCCGCCACCCGGTCCATCAGCCGCGCCACGCCGGTCGTGTCGCCGGCGGCGACCACCACGCGCGAATCCGCGCCGGAGGTCGCACCGCCGCCCGTCCGGCCGTTGAGCACCAGCACCCCGACGATCGCCGCGACCAGCACCGCGGCGGCGACCGGCGCGGCGAACAGGGCGAACCGAGGACCGGACCGTACGGCCCGGGGCTCGGCCACGTGCTGCAGGAACGCGTCCTTGAGCAGGCGGTGCCGGACGCGGCTCAGCTCCGGGTCCCCCGGCGGCGGCAGCAGGCGCGCCATTTCGGCCCGTTCGGCCGGATCGAGCCGTGGTGACTGCTTCATCGCTGGTGCTCCTGGTTCGATCGGGCCGCATCGCTACGACCGAGGTGTGCCTGTGCACTGCCCGTCCCGGGGGCCGGCCGGACCGGCTCCGCGGCCAGCTCCCGCAATTTCGCCCGCGCCCGGGACAGCCGGGACCGGACCGTGCCGACCGGTACGCCCAGCGCCTCCGCGGTCTGCGCGTAGTCGAGCCCGGACCAGACGCAGAGGGTGAACACCTCCCGCTCGGCCGGCCGCAGCCGGTCCAGGGCGGCCGTGGCGGCGGCGAGCTGCTCGCTGTCCCGCATCCGGTTGACGAGCTCGTCGGCGAAGTCCGGCATCGCCTCGGCCGGAGGCAATCGGACCAGCGCGGCGGCGTGCCGGCGGGCCGCACGCCGGTTGTTGCGCAGCACGTTGACGGCGATGCCGAGCAGCCAGGGCAGCACGCTGTCCCCGTCGGGCCGCAACTTGCCGCGCAGCCGCCACGCCTCCAGGAAGGTCAGCGACACGATGTCCTCGGCCGCGCTCCAGTTGCCGGTGCTCCGGACGACGTGCCGGTACACCGCCTGCGCGTGGTCCGAGAAGAGCTGCCCGAACGTCTCGGGATCACCGGCGCGGATCCGGGCTCGCTGGGATGGGTTCACAACCACTTCCTGTCCGCTCGCGACGCCGGGTTCCCGTGGCGGTCGTCACGCATGGTCGCAGCCGGTTGGCGGCGGCACCACCACGACGGAGGATTCACCCATGGCCGCCTCTCCCCTGCCTCTCGCCCTGCTCGACCTCGCCCCGATCACCGCCGGCCAGGCCGCGCGGGAAAGCTTCGAGGCCTCGGTGGCCGTGGCCCGCGCCGCCGAACGCAGCGGCTACCGGCGCGTCTGGTACGCCGAGCATCACAACATGCCGTCGATCGCCTCCTCGGCCACCAGCGTGCTCATCGGCTACATCGCCGCGCACACCGACACGATCCGGCTCGGCGCGGGCGGCATCATGCTGCCCAACCACTCGCCGCTGGTCATCGCCGAGCAGTTCGGCACCCTAGCCACCCTCTTCCCCGGCCGCATCGACCTGGGCCTCGGGCGAGCGCCGGGCAGCGACCAGAACACGATGCTGGCGCTGCGGCGCGACCCCGCGTCGGCGGACTCGTTCCCGCAGGACGTGCTGGAGCTGCAGGGCTACCTCAGCGGCAAGACCCGCGTCCCCGGCGTGCAGGCGGTGCCCCGGGCGCCTGAGGTGGTGCCGCTGTACATCCTCGGCTCGTCGTTGTTCGGCGCGCAGCTGGCGGCCCAGCTCGGCCTGCCGTACGCGTTCGCCTCGCACTTCGCCCCCACCCACCTGCACCAGGCGGTGGAGATCTACCGGGAGAGGTTCCAGCCGTCCGCCCAGCTCGAGCAGCCGTACGTGATCGCGGGCGCGAACGTCTTCGCGGCGGAGGACCACGACGAGGCGGTCCGGCAGATGACGGTGGCGTACCGGGCCCGCACCCGGGCGATGATCTCGCGGGGCGCGGTCGGCACCAACTTCACCGACGCGGAGATCGACGCGTTCCTGGCCTCGCCGAACGGTCGCCAGCTGGCCGCGATGACGAAGTACACCGCGGCCGGTACGCCCGAGGAGGTCCGCGCCTACCTGGCGGACTTCGCGGCGTCGTGCGGGGCGGACGAGGTGATCGTGGCGCACTACGCCTCGGAGATCGACGACCGGGTGCGCTCGGTCGAGCTGACCGGCGAAGCCGTCCTCAAGGCCGCCTGACAGCCCGATCCGGTACGCCCGCCGGGCGGGCGTACCGGTGACCGGCTCAGAGTGGCGGCGTGTCGGTCGGGCGCAGCGTGGCCCAGCCGTCCTCGCGCGCGCGGGCCGCGGCGAGCAGCCCGCTGACCGCGGCCGCGTTGGTGATCTCGCCGCGCAGCACCATCGCCACAGCCTCGTCGAGGTCGCGCCAGACGATCTCGATGTCGGCCTCCTCGTCGGTGCGTTCGTGGCGCTGGTCCTCGGGCACCGGGGTCAGCTCCCGGGCCAGGAAGATCCGCACCTTCTCGGCGCTGAAGCCGGGCGACGGGTGCAGGTCCACCAGCAGGTCCAGGCGGCCGGCGTTGAGGTCCGCCTCCTCGGCCAGCTCGCGGGCGGCGGTGACGACGAGGTCCTCGCCGTCGACGTCGCACAGCCCGGCCGGCAGCTCCCAGAGCCGCTTGCCCACGGCGTGCCGGTACTGCTTGATCAGCACCACCCGGTCGACGTCGTCGAGGGCGACCACGACCACCGCGTTCTTGTTGACCACGACGTCGCGCCCGGCGGTGCCGCCGCCGGACATGGTGACCTGGTCGGAGTAGACCGTGAAGATCGGTCCCGCGTACCGCTCGGTGCGCGAGAGCGTCTCGTGCGCGAAGGCTGTCATGACGCCGCGACCGCGGCCTTGCCGGCCTTGCCCTTGCCGCCGTCGGCGACGGTCTTGCTGCCATCGGCGACGGTCTTGCTGCCATCGGCGACGGTCTTGGTGCCGTCGGCGACCTCCACGGGCAGCTCGTCGGCCGCCGCGTACTCCACCGCGGCCTTGACGAACGCCGCGAACAGCGGGTGCGCCCGGGTCGGACGGCTCTTGAGCTCCGGGTGCGCCTGGGTGGCCACGAAGAACGGGTGCGTCTCGCGGTCCAGCTCGATGAACTCCACCAGCCGCCCGTCGGGCGAGGTGCCGGAGAACTTCAGGCCGGCCTGGGCGAGCCGGTCCCGGTACGCGTTGTTGACCTCGTAGCGGTGCCGGTGCCGCTCGGAGATCTCCGTGCTCTCGTACGCCTCGGCCACGATCGAGCCTTCGGTCAGCGCCGCCGGGTACGCACCCAGGCGCATCGTGCCGCCCAGGTCGCCCTTGCCCGCGACGATGTCCTCCTGGTCGGCCATGGTGGAGATGACCGGGTGCGGGGCCTGCTCGTCGAACTCCAGCGAGTTGGCGCCCTCGAGGCCGGCCAGGTTGCGCGCGGCGTCGATGGTCATGCACTGCAGGCCGAGGCACAGGCCCAGGATCGGGAGGCCGTTCTCCCTCGCGTACCGGGAGGTGTTGATCTTGCCCTCGATGCCGCGGATGCCGAAGCCGCCGGGGATCACGATGCCGTCGACGCCCTTCAGGGCGGAGGCGGCGCCGGCCGGGGTGTCGCAGTCGTCGCTGGGGACCCAGCGCAGCTGCACCCGGGCGTGGTTGGCGAAGCCGGCCGCCCGGATCGCCTCACTGACCGACAGGTACGCGTCCGGCAGGTCGACGTACTTGCCGACCAGCGCGACGGTGATCGTGCGGCGCGGGTGGTGCACCCGCTCGAGCAGGTCGTCCCAGCTGGCCCAGTCCACGTCGCGGAACGACAGCCCGAGCCGGCGCACCACGTACGCGTCGAGGCCCTCGCGGTGCAGCACCTTGGGGATGTCGTAGATGCTCGGCGCGTCCGGGCAGGCCACCACGGCCTCGCGGTCGACGTCGCAGTACAGCGACAGCTTGTGCTTGAGCTTCTCCGGGATCTCCCGGTCGCTGCGGCAGACCAGCGCGTCCGGCTGGATACCGATGTTGCGCAGCGTGGCCACCGAGTGCTGGGTCGGCTTGGTCTTCAGCTCGCCCGACGGCGCCAGGTACGGCACCAGCGAGACGTGGAGGTAGAAGACGTGGTCGCGGCCGATCTCGTGGCGCACCTGGCGGATCGCCTCGAGGAACGGCAGCGACTCCATGTCACCGACGGTGCCGCCGACCTCGGTGATGACCACGTCCGGGGTGCGGCCGTACTCGTCGGGGTCGGCCATCGCGAAGATGCGCTCTTTGATCTCGTTCGTGATGTGCGGGATGACCTGCACGGTGTCGCCGAGGTATTCGCCGCGGCGCTCCTTGGCGATCACCGAGGAGTAGATCTGGCCGGTGGTGACGTTGGCCTTGCCGGCCAGCGCCCGGTCCAGGAACCGCTCGTAGTGCCCGACGTCGAGGTCGGTCTCGGCGCCGTCCTCGGTCACGAAGACCTCGCCGTGCTGGAACGGGTTCATCGTGCCGGGGTCGACGTTGAGGTAGGGGTCGAGCTTCTGCATGACGACCCGAAGTCCGCGAGCGGTCAGCAGATTGCCGAGGCTGGAGGCGGTGAGGCCCTTGCCCAGCGAGGAGGCGACGCCCCCGGTGACGAAGATGTGCCGCGTCTCGCGTGATGTTGCAGCCAAGGCCTGCTCCCGTGGTCGGTCAGATGCGATCGTGCAGACCGGCGCTCAACCCTCATCGGTAGATCGCGCCATCCACGGGATTCCACGGTAACACCATCGCCGGCGCGCGCACGTTCGGGCTGGTCGTCACGCGTGTCCGGGTCAGAGCTGACGCACGGTCACGCCCGCCGAGTCGGATTTGTCGCCCGTGGGCGGCGGCACCGGTCCGGGTCGCATCGACAGGCCGGGCCCGCCGGGACCGTCGGTGCCACCCTCGGGGCGGGTGCGGTCGGCGGCGTGGCCGAGCACCCGCAAGGT
Organism: Actinoplanes sp. NPDC004185; assembly: GCF_053603475.1. NCBI lineage: Bacteria > Bacillati > Actinomycetota > Actinomycetes > Micromonosporales > Micromonosporaceae > Actinoplanes > Actinoplanes sp. NPDC004185. The sequence continues at coordinate 229,326 of NZ_JBSGFR010000007.1, forward strand.
GGTCAGCACGGCCAACGGCACGGCCACCGCCGCGGCGGCACCCGCCACCGCGAACGCCGCCCCGCCGAGCACTCCGGCGATCATCGTGGCGACGGTGGTGCCGGCCAGCGCCGCGCGCAGGGCCGGGTGCAGCCCGAAGACCCGGTTGAGGCCACCCCACGGCGAGAACTGACTGAAGGCCAGCATGAGGACGCCGATCACCGCCAGTAGCGTCAACGGACTGTCCAGAGCGTGACCGTTGGAGGTCGCCGCGCGCTGGATGGCCGGGCCCGCCGTACCGTCGCCCAGGGCCGTCAGGGCCCGTCCCAGGCTGCCCTGCTCGAGCTCGGGCCGGCGCAGGTCCAGCACGGCGAAGCCGATGGTGACCGCGAGCCCGGCGAGCGCCGCCCAGGCGAAACGGGGGAACGTGAGCCAGCCGCCGGTGCTGATCGCCGCGGCCACGCACACCCCGGCGGTGACGGCGATCGCGCCGACCGGATCGGCGCCCAGGTAGGGGCTGCCGACCATCACGACGGCCAGCCCGCCGATCATCACGACCACGACGGGCCGCCACGGCCGGCGCACCCACTGCGCCACACAGCCGGCCAGGAACAGCATGCCCGCGACGAAAACCCCCAGGCCGACGCTGCCCACCCCGGAATACCGCGCTCCCTCGATCGCCGAGTAGCCGGCGACCCCGTTGAGCTGCAACTGCGCGCCGGTGAGCAGGTCGAAGCCGACCACGGCGGCACCGACCGCGCAGACCACACCCATCGGCCAGAGGGTGCGCGGATAGCGCGGCGCGAGCCGGACCGCGGCCGTGCCCAGCACCATCAACGCGAACGTCAGCGAGGCGAACACGATGCCCGGCCGCCCGGCCCGCCACCAGGGCGCCGCGTCGGCCAGCAGAGCGGCCGGAATGGCCAAGGCCACGGCGATGAGCAGCACCTCGACGCCCAGCACCAGCAGTCGCGGCGCGGCCGCCGGCCCGGTCGGCCCGGCATGCCGCCGGGCCCGGATCATCAACGGCACGACGAGCAGAAAAACCAGCAGCTGTACGGCGGCCAGCCCGGTGAAGAACGTCCCGGCGATGCCGAGCTGAGCACCGGCCCGCTTGTCGGCGTTGTTCTCGCCCCCGACGGCTTCGGCCGGATCAGCGGTACGCCCGGGAACCGACAGCGCGGTGAAGCCGCTGAACCGCCCCTCCGGCGAGGGCCGGCCCAGCGCGGTGAGCACGGTCGGCGCGAGGTCGACAAGCTGCAGATAACCGTCACGACCGGTGCCGGCGGAGGTCAGCCAGCCACCCTGCCACCCCGGTCCTTCGGCGATCGCCACATGCAGACGCGAGGTGGTGTCGGTGTCGGAAACCCCGGCCACCATGATCAGCGACCGCTCGGGCCGCGCGGCGACGATCCGCGCCAGGGTGGCATCGGCCCGGGCGACCAGGGACTGCCGGGCGGCGCCGGAACCGGTGATCGTGCCCAGGTCGACCACGCTGAGCACACAGTAGGACAGCAGGCTGCGAGGATCATCGGGCAGCGTGGCCGCGTACCGGTCGACGCGCCCGAACGGCCGTGCCGCCGCAACAGCAGCACCGGGCCCGACGGCCACGGTGCACCGCACGGACTCGGCCAGCGCACCCGGCAGGGCGCCGTACGGCTGGTTGTCCTGGTTGCCGCGCACGACACCGCCCAGCTCAGCCAGGTTGGCACCGAGGGCGTCAGGCTGGGTGAGGGTGGGCTGCACGGGCGGGCACTGCCCGGTGACGCGGGTGTTCGCCCAGATCGCGTAGTTGCCGGCGCCGAGGGTGAGCCAGCCGTCCGCCGGGCAGGTGGTGGAGTGGGCGGACCGCACCGAGAGCCAGCCGATCGAACCGCGGGTGGCCTCCTGCCAGAGGGCGGGGGTGCGCTGCGGGTCGAGATCCTCCCAGCGCAGGCCGGCCGCACCGGCCAGGATGACGTAGTCGGCGGTGTCCTGCGGGGCGCCGGTGGCGGGACGCACGGCGAGCCCGGCGATGCTGGCGGCCGCGGCGAGCACGATCAACAGGTACGGCAGCCAGGTCCGCCCCCGCCGCATCCGGGAGGGCGGCGCGGAGTCCGGCCGGATGCCCCGGCGCAGGGTGTTGCGGACCCTCCGCGGCCAGCTGCCCAGGCCTTCGGACACCGTCCTCCTCGGCCGGGCCGCGGCGGGTCTGCGGGCCGGCCCGCGGGGCTTCCGGTTGTTCGGTTCGGGGCTGGGGCCGGCGGGCTTGCGGTCTCCGGCATGCCCGGCCGGGGTCGACTCGAGGCCTTCAGGGCTGGTGCTGCTCGTGGCGGTCGCCGCGTCCGTCGGATCTGCTCCGGTCGCGGTCTTCGCACCATCCGGCTTCGCTTCGGCCGTGGTCGCCGTCGTGTCGCCCTGCTCCGCGCCGGTCCTGGGCACGCTCGTCGTGTCAGCCGGCTGCGCGTCAGCAAGTCCCGCGCCGATCCCGGCCACGCGCGCCGTGTCACCCGGCTTCGCGCTGACCTCGGCCGCCTTCGCCGCGTCGCGGCGATCGGCCGGCCCCTCCCCCACGTTGGGCTGATCAGCCCTCATCGCATCCCGCCCGGCGGCCACGGCCGGCTTCTCTGCGCGAGGCGCGTCGCCCCGCGCGGCATCATCCACCGCAGGCACGCGCTCAGCCCCCGCCGCGCCCGCCCCGGGCGTCGACTCGTCGTCCGGATCGGGTGAGTGGACGCCGGAATTCGCGTCGCTCACCCCTGGCCTGCCCGTGCGTTAGCGGTCACCGACGCATACGCGGCGAGCACGTCCGCGACCGTGTCCTCCTCGGACGGCCACGTAGCAGCCTGCCGCGGCCCTCGAGCCGCATAGTCCGCCCGCTTCGCCGGGTCGGCCAGCAACTCCCGCACCGCCGTGTCCAGCGCGTCCACGTCACCCGGCGGGATCAGCACCGCCGCGTCCCCGACCAGCCCGGGCAGCCCGCCCACGGCCGTGCTCACCAGCGGCACCCCGGCATGCAGCGCCTCCTGAGCGAACAGCTGGCGCGCCTCCCAATCGCTGGTGATCACGGCCAGGTCGGCGCCGGCCAGCAGGTCGGGCACGTCCTTGCGGTGGCCCAGCAGGAAGAACTTGGCGCGCAGCTCCGACGCCCGCTGGGCCAGCAGCATGTAGCTGGGCCCGGATCCCGCCACCACGACCATCGGCGCCGGCGTCAGGTCCCGCCAGCGGGCGGCCGCCTCGACCAGGACGTCGTACCGCTTCTGCGGGTGCAGCCGGCCGACCGACAGGATCAGCGGGGTGTCCGGCGTGAGCCGGAACTCGGCGCGCACGGCCGCGCGGCTGCGCTTGGGCGCGGTCAGGGCCGGCGCGGCGACCGCCCCGAGGCGCGCGTTGCGGGCGCCGAGCGCCGCGGCGCGCTGCACCAGGTCCTCGGACGCGCCCAGGGTCAGCGTGGCCGCCCGGGCGACGATCCGTTCGACCAGCGCCGAGGCCTGGCCGCGCAGGCCACGGGCGAGGACCGCGTTGTGCCAGGTGACCACCAGCGGGGCGGCGGGCCGGGCCAGCGAGGCCACGAACGCCGCCCGCAGCCCGTGCGCGTGCACGACGTCGACGTCGCGGCCGGTCAGTGCCTTGCGCAGGGCGCGGACCGCGCCGGAGTCCTGCGGGCCGGGGTTGGCCGGGATCTCCACCGGGGCGAACTGGGCCCCGGCCGCGGAGAAGCCGAACAGCTCGTCGGCCGCGGTGGGCCCGCACACGAGCACCCGGCAGCCGGCCGCGATCAGGCCACGGGTCAGCGAGGCCACGTGCTGTCCGACGCCGCCGGTGCTGGAGCCGAGCACCAGTGCGACCGAGCCGTGCCACGTCGTCGCCCGCGCTGCGTCGGTCACGTTGCGCCTTTCTCGTCCGGTGTCGGCTTCCGGCGGATCCGCCCGGTCACGGTGGCGACCAGGGGCCGCAGGTCGTGGCGGTCCAGCGGGTAGGTCACCGCAAGGAAGACGACCACCACCACGACACCGCCCAGCATGCCCGAGAGCAGGCTCGCCCCGCCTGCCGGGGTGGCCCCGGACACGTGCCGCAGGCCCTCGACCGCAGCCCACCCGGCCAGTCCGGCCACGACCGCCGCCACGATACCGGCGACGGCCGCGCGGGGCAGTCCCGTCAGTGCTCCGGGGCCGGCGCGGCGGCGTACGGCGGCCACCAGCAACGCCCCCAGCGTGAGCATGCCGACGCTGTTGGCCAGGGCCAGCGCGAGCACCCGGTCGTCGCCGGGCAGCGCGGCGGTCAGGATCAGCGCGGCCAGCGCGGCGACCGCCCAGCCGGCCGCCGTGGCCCCGGCCGCGGACGCCGTCGCGCCGCGGGCGTAGAGCGCGCGCGAGAGCAGTGCGAACAGGGCGTAGCCCAGCAGTCCGGGTGCGAATCCCACGATGCCGGGCGCGGCCTGCGGGGTGCCGAGCAGCGCGGCGACCGGCTGGGCCACGGCGACCAGGGCCGCGCCGCCGAGGCAGGCCAGCAGCGCGACCGTACGGGCTGTCCCGGCCAGCGCGGCACGGTAGCCGTCCTCGTCACCACGCTCGGCCGTCGCGGACAACGTCGGGTACGCGGCGGTGGCCAGCGGCACGGCCAGCACCGCCCAGGGCAGCAGATACAGCGCCTGGGCCAGGTTGAACCGGGTCAGGTCGCCGTCGCCGGCCGCCAGGGCGAGCACGACCACGACCATGAGCTGCTGCGAGCCGACAGTGACGGCGCCGGCCCAGCCGAGGCGGACCACCTGACGTCCCGCGTCGCCCGGGAAGCGCAGCGCCGGTCGCATCCGCAGGCGCAGGCCACGCAGCGGGATCAGCAGGCACAGGCTGAGCACGACGACGCCGAGCGTGGTGCCCAGGGACAGGGCCAGCTCACCGCCGGTGGTCAGCCGACCGAGTCCGCTGCCGCGGCCGTCGACCAGCGCGTACGTGAGATACGCGCCCATCACGGTGACGCTGGACAGCAGCGGGGCGAGCACGGGCCAGGCGAAGCGGTGGTGGGCCTGCAGCACGCCGGTGAGCACGATGCCCACCCCGTACAGCGGGAGTTGCGGAGCGAAGATCCGCAGCATGCGCGTGCCCACCTCGTGGGCGTCGGGTGGCATGTGCGGCAGCAGGCCGACGATGGGCCCGGCGAACAGCGCGACCAGCAGCGCCAGCGGCACGAGCAGCAGCAGCGTCCAGGTCAGCAGGGCCGACGCGACCGCGTTGACCCGCTCCCGGTCGCCCGCCGCCACCGCCCCGGCCAGCAGCGGCACCACCAGGCTGGCCAGCGCGCCGCCCGCGACCAGCTCGAAGACGATGTTCGGCACGGTGTTGGCCGCGTTGTAGAGATCGCCGAGCGAGTTGTCGCGGACCGTGCTGATGAACACCACCGTGCGGCCGAAGCCGGCGATGCGGGCGAGCACGGTGAGACCGGCGATGAGGGCGGCCGCCCCGGCGATGCGCCCGGCCCCGGAACGCGGCGCAGGTGCGGTTGCGGTCATTCCGCCGGCCGGCGGCCCAGCGCGTCGAGCTCGCGCAGCCACGGCGTGTCCTGGATGACCTTGGTGAAGCTGACCTTCTCGCTGGCCGCGGTGAGCGCCGCCAGCACGGTCAGCGCGACGGCCCGCCCGGCCGGGCCGGTGCGGGCGGCGAGTGCCACGCCGAGCAGCGCGCCGAGGGCGTTGGCGCCGGCGTCGCCGAGCATGATCTCTTCGCTGAGGTCGGCCGGCAGCAGGGCGGCACCCGCCCCCAGCGTGCCGGCTGCGACGCCTCCCCCACGGCCTACGGCCAGCGGGACCCCGATGAGCGTGCCGGCCTTCAGCGCCCGGCCGGGGCGCAGGTCGAGCAGATTGAGCAGATTGGCGGTGCCGGCGATGACGCCCGCGCCGAGCAGCACGTCGGTGGCGCCGCGCACGGCCCCGCCCTGGCGGCGGCCGCGGTGGGCGCGCACCCGCGGGTCGGTGGCGAGCAGGGCCGCCGCGACCAGCCCGGCGGCACCGACCCCGGCGATCTTGACCAGGCCGCTGGTGACCCGGCCCTCGCGCAGCGCCCCGAGGTGCCCGGCGAAGCCCTTGGCGGCCTTCTGCTCGGGCCGGTTGCCGACCACGTCGTCGTAGAAGCCGACGGCCCCCGCGGTCACGCCCGCGGTGACCACCGCGGCGGTCGCGGCCGTGCTGGGCGCTCCGAGCGCTGCCCCGGCGGTGGCGCCCAGCGCGAGGGCAGGACCACCCGCCAGAGTGACCGTACGGCCGTGGAAGTTGGTCCGTTCCAGCCGGGCCGCGTACGGATCGTGGCGGATCCAGGCCAACGCCGCGCGGGCCACCACGGCCCCGGTACCGAACGACTTCCAGATCTTGCCGGCCATCTGCCTGTACTCCCGCCTCGCCGGGCCGCGCCCCTCGGCGACCGATCGCCGAGTCTAGGCGGTCCGGGCCCGCGCCCGGCGCACCCTGTGGACGAACTCAGGCGGCTGCCTTGGGCACCAGCGCGCTGGCGCCGGCCGACAGCCCGTACTGGCCGACCTTGCCCGCCACCATCCGCTCGACGACGGTCAGTGCCGTGGCCAGCTGCCCCTGCGCGGTGCTGACGTTGTCCACCGTGGAGATCTCCTTGACCAGCGTCGGGTCGGAGCGGATCTCGGCGACCAGGTTGCCGTCGCCGATGCCGTTGCCCCCGACGACCAGCGGCCGGTCCTTGTGGAACTGAGTGGCCAGGGTGACCGCGTTCTGGTTCTTCTTGGCGGCGTCCCGGTCGACCGGCGGCAGCCCGGAGACCACCACGGTGGCCTCGGCGCCGGCCACGATGTCGTCGGAGACGTTGAGGTAGCCGGGCTCGGTGTAGGCGGTCAGCACGGCGGTGAGGTCACCGGGCGTCACGGCCAGCGGCTTCTGCAGCAGGGCGACGGCGAGCAGCGCGCTCGACGTCTCGACGCCGTCGCTGTTGAGCGGGAGCCCCTCGGCGGGCACGGTCGGCTGCGACGCCTTGTCGGCCAGGTCAAGCAGCTCGAACGCGTTCGCGGGCTCGAAGAACTTGTCCTGCACGGTGACCGTACCGGTGATCGCGGCCCCCGCGACCTTGAGCATCGCGATGGTGCCCTCGGCGTAGTCCTGACCGCCGGGCAGGACCACCACGAGGATCTTGCGGCCGGTGAGCTTGCCGTTGAGCAGCGCGGGCGAGACCTGGGTGGCGAAGTCCTGGGTGCTGTTCAGTTCCTTGCGGTACTGGTTCGCCTGCTCACGGTAGTTGGTGTTGTCGTTGCTGAGGGCGTCGACGCGATCCTTGAGCGTGTCGACGACCGGCCCGTTGAGCGCGGCGGTGCCGACCACCAGCCCGATCGCCAGGGCGAGGAAGACCGCGGTGAGCGACACCACGTGGTACCGGAAGTTGATCACGCCAAAAGCCTCTTGGTCACTCGCGGATTAGAAGAGCTGTCCTAACTGGAAGACGAGATTGTCCCACCACTCGGACATCACGGAGAGATAGGCCTTGCCGACCGTGGAGACCGTGACCGCCGAGGCCATCGCCGCGATCGCCGAGAGCACCAGCAGCACCAGCGACGACCCGGAGATGTTCTGCTTGTAGAGCCGGCTCACGCCCTTGGCGTCGACCAGCTTGCCGCCGACCTTGAGCCGGGTCAGGAACGTCGAGGCCATGCCGCCCCGGCCCTTGTCGAGGAACTCGACCAGGTTGGCGTGCGTGCCGACAGCGACGATCAGCGTGGCGCCCTTGTCGTCGGCCAGCAGCATGGCGAGATCCTCGCTGGTGGCGGCGGCGGGGAAGGTCACCGCGGGCACGCCGAGCGAGTGCACTCGGTCCAGGCCGGGAGCGCGCCCGTCCGGGTACGCGTGCACGATCACCTCGGCACCGCAGCGCAGCACGTCGTCGGTGACCGAGTCCATGTCGCCGATGATGATGTCGGGCGTGTAGCCGGACTCGACCAGCGCGTCCGCGCCACCGTCGACGCCGATCAGCACCGGCTTGAACTCGCGGATGTAGGGCCGCAGCACGTCCAGGTCGGCCTTGTAGTCGTACCCGCGGACCACGATGAGCACGTGCCGGCCGGCGATCTGGGTCTGCACGTCCGGCACGCCGACCCCGTCGAGCAGCAGGTCGCGCTCCTGCTTGAGGTAGTCCATGGTGTTCGCCGCGAAGGCCTCGAGCTGCACGGACAGGCCCTCACGGGCGTCGGCCATGGCCGCGGCGACGGTCTGGGTGTCCTGCCGGATGCCGGTGGCGATCGGCTCGCCGTCGAGCAGCACGGTGTCGTCCTCGATGCTGACGATGTCACCCTCGCTGATCCGGTCGAAGACCTCTTCGCCGAGGTCGTCGATCAGCACGATGCCGGCCTGGATCAGCACCTCGGGCCCCAGGTTCGGGTACCGGCCGGAGATCGAGGGCTTGACGTTGAGCACCGCGGCGACGCCGACGGCGACCAGCGAGTCGGCCGCGACGCGGTCGATGTCGACGTGGTCGATCACGGCGATGTCACCGGGGCGCAGCCGTCCGACCAGGCGCTTGGTCCGGCGATCCAGTCGGGCGGTGCCGGAGAACGCTCCCGGTTCGACGCTCCGGGTCCGGCGCAAGGTGGGAAGTCGCATCCCGGCCATCCTGACACGCCGTTTCACCTGGGCCGCACGCGACATGCACAAGGTCACCGACAAAAGGTATGAATCACCCGTCACTCATCGTGGCCCGCGGCGTTCCCGGCCCGTTCAGGCGCGCTTCTCCTTGTCGGCGACGGCCAGCAGCTCCTCGGCGTGGGCGATGCCCAGGTCGGAGTCGGGCAGGCCGGCCAGCATGCGGGCCAGCTCACGGGCGCGCTCGGTCTCCTCGACGATCCGCACACCGCTGGTGGTGATCGCCCCGCCGGTGTCCTTGGCGACCACGAGATGCCGGTCGGCGAACGCGGCCACCTGCGGCAGGTGGGTCACGACCAGCACCTGGTGGGTGCGCGCGAGCCGGGCCAGCCGCCGGCCGATCTCCACCGCGGCCTGACCGCCGACACCCGCGTCGACCTCGTCGAAGACCAGCGTGGGCGGGCCACCGGCACCGGCGAACACCACCTCTATGGCCAGCATCACCCGGGAGAGCTCACCACCCGAGGCCCCCTTCTGCAGGGGCAGAGCGGGCGCGCCGGGATGCGCGATCAGCCGCAGCTCGATCTCGTCACCACCGTCCGGCCCGACGGCCACCTCGGTCCCGTCGACCGGGACGGTGGGCTCGTCGCGCCCGCCGGCCCGCGGCTGCACGACGATCTCGACCCGGGCGTGCGGCATGGCCAGCCCGGCCAGCTCGACACTGACCTTGTCGGAGAAGCGACCGGCGGCCTCGACCCGCGCGGCGGTCAGCCGGGAGGCCAGCTCACCGACGGTCGCGGCGAGCCGCAGGCGCTCCCTGTCCAGCTCCTCCAGCAGCTCGTCGGAGCTGTCCAGCGCAGCCAGCCGGGTGCGGGCGTTCTCGGCCCAGGCGATGACGCCCTCGACGTCGTCGGCGTACTTACGGGTCAGCGCGCGCAGCGCGGCCCGCCGCTCGTAGATGACCTCGAGCCGGGCCGGATCCGCGTCCAGCGAGCTCAGGTAGGCCGACAGCTCCGCGGAGACGTCGCCGACCAGGGTGGCGGCCTCCTCGACCCGGGCGGCCAGCTCGCCCAGCGCCGGGTCGACGCCGGCCTGCGCCTCCAGCGTGCGCCGGGCGGTGCCCAGCAGCACCGTGGCGTCCGGGGTGTCGTCGGCGGCCTCCACGCCGCCGGCCAGCGCCTGGGCGGCGATCGCGGCCGCGGTGCGCAGGCCCTCGGCGTGCTCCAGGCGCTGCACCTCGGCGCGCAGGTCGTCGTCCTCGCCGGGCTGCGGGTCGACCCGGCTGATCTCGTCGAGACCCAGGGTCAGCAGGTCGGCCTCCTGGCTGCGCTCGCGGGCGTGCCGGCGACGGTCGGCCAGGTCCTCGACCACGGCCCGCCAGCGGGTGAACGCCTCGCGGTAGCTCTCCAGCAGCTTCTCGTGCTCCGGGCCGGCGAAGCGGTCCAGCGCGGCCCGCTGCTCGGACGGACGCAGCAGGCGCAGCTGGTCGGACTGCCCGTGCACGGCGACGACCTGCTCGCCGACCTCGCTGAGCATCGCCACCGGCATGCTGCGGCCGCCGACGTGCGCCCGCGACCGGCCCTCGATGGTCACCGTGCGGCTGAGCAGCACCGAGCCGTCGTCGTCCATCTCACCACCGGCGTCGGTGATGCGGGTCTGCACCGCGTCACCGAGCGTCCCGGCGAGACGCAACCGGCCCTCGACCACCGCCCGGCCCGGATCCGCGCGGACCCGCCCGGCGTCGGCGCGGCCGCCGAACAGCAGCCCGAGACCGGTCACCACCATCGTCTTGCCCGCACCGGTCTCGCCGGTGATGGCATTCATGCCCGTAGTCAGCCTCAAGGTCGTGTCGTCGATGACGCCGAGCCCGGTGATGCGCAGTTCCTCCAGCACAGGGCGAACAGTATCGGTGCCCACCGACAATTGCCCACCGAGCCCGGTCAGCCGTCAGCGGCGGTTGCCGCGCCAGCCGTCGACCGGCAGGGCGAACTTCGCCACCAGCGTGTCGGTGAACGGGCGCGGATTGAGCCGTACGAGGCGGACCGGCAGCTCCCCGCGCCGCACCGTGACCTGCGCACCCGGCGGCAGATCCCACGTGCGCCGGCCGTCGCAGCAGAGCACCGCGAACGACGTGTACGGATCGACGGTGATCACGAATGTCGAGGTGGGAGCGGTGACGATGGGCTTGCTGAACAGGGCGTGCGCGCTTATCGGCACGAGCAGCAGGGCCTCGACCTCGGGCCACACGACCGGGCCGCCGGCCGAGAACGCGTACGCCGTGGAGCCGGTCGGTGTGGCGCACACGACACCGTCGCAGCCGTACCGGGACAGCGGCCGCCCGTCCACGTCGACGAGCAGCTCGAGCATGTGCGCCCGCTGGCCCTTCTCGACGCTGACCTCGTTGAGCGCCCAGGAGTCGGCGATCAGCCGGCCGTCGTACTCGGCGCGCACGTCCAGGGTGAGCCGTTCGTCCACCGTGTAGTCGCCGGCGACGATCTCGCGCACGGTCTGGTCGATGGTGTTCAGCTCGGCCTCGGCCAGGAAGCCGACCTTGCCGAGGTTGATGCCGAGCAGCGGCGCCTTGGCCGGCCGGGCCAGCTCGGCGGCGCGCAGGAAGGTGCCGTCGCCGCCGAGCGCGAGGACGATCTCCACTCCCTGGGCGGCCGTGGGGTCGTCGACCGGCGTGACGCCGGGCGGCAGCTCCAGGTCGGCGACCTCCTGGGCGATCACCCGTACCTCGAAACCGGCCGCGACCAGGTCGCGGGCGACGGTCTGGGCATGCTGGGTGCTCTGCCGGCGGCCGGTGTGGGTGACCAGCAAGGCGGACCGCGTCACGAATCCTCCATCAGGGGCGAAACCGGCGTCGGTGCCGGCCCGGCGGAGGCTACCGCGCCGGACGGGCCGGCGGCGACCACCGCGTGCACGCGGGCCTCGTCGGCCGGCGGGGCGTCGCGGCGGAACCACAGGAAGAACTCGACGTTGCCGCTCGGGCCGGGCAGCGGGCTCGCGGCCACCCCGGCGACGCCGAGCCCCAGCTGAGCGCCGGTGGCGGCGACGTCGAGGACGGCCTCGGCGCGCAGCAGTGGATCACGGACGACACCGCCGGAACCCACCCGCTCCTTGCCGACCTCGAACTGCGGTTTGACCATCAGCGCGAGATCACCGTCGAGGCCGGTGCAGGCGGCGAGCGCGGGCAGCACGAGCCGCAGGGAGATGAAAGAAAGATCGGCGACGGTGAGGTCGACCGGGCCGCCGAGAACGTCGGGCGTCAAGGCACGCACATTCGTGCGCTCCATCACGGTCACGCGCTCATCGGTACGCAGGGGCCAGGCGAGCTGCCCGTAGCCGACGTCCACGGCGTACACGTGCCCGGCGCCCCGCCGCAGCAACACGTCGGTGAAGCCGCCGGTGGAGGCGCCGGCGTCGAGACAGCGGCGGCCCTCGACGGCGAGCCCGGTGAAGGCGGCGAGCGCCCCGGCCAGCTTGTGGCTGCCCCGGGAGACGTACTCGGTGGCCGGGTCGTCGCCGGTGACCACGATCGGATCGGCCGGGTCGATCATGGTGGCGACCTTCTGCGCCACGGTGCCGCGCACCTGCACCCGGCCGGCCGCGACGAGCGCGGCCGCCTGGTCGCGGGAACGGGCGAGCTTACGGCGGACGAGCTCGGCGTCGAGACGCGCACGGCGGGCCATGAAAACCTATTCTCCGGTACGGGGATCAGCGGTCGATGCCGGCCAGGGTCTCCTGCAGCACCTGATGCGCGGCCTCGTACTCGGCGATCTGGTCGCCCGGGGCGAGTGTGGCCGCGTTGGCCAGCGACTGCAGCACGGCGTCGACGGCCGGGTGACCGGTGCCGCCCGTGGCGTCCAGGCGGTACTCCGGGTCCGTCCGCGGGGTCTGCTCGCCGGGCTGTCCGGCACCCTGCGGCGGGCCGGGACGGAAACCACCGGGGGGCGGGCCCGGCCGGAAGCCGCCGGGCGGCGGGCCGGGGCGAGGTGACTGGTTCGGGTACGTCACGGCGTGGCCTCCGGCGTGGCGGGGTTGGTCGTCTTCTTCGCGGCCTTCTTGGCCGGGATATTCGTGGTGGCAGCCGGCTCACCGGTGGCCGGGGTCGTCTTCCTCGCCGCGGTCTTCTTGGCGGCTGTCTTCTTCGCAGCCGTGGCCGGCGGCAGCTCGGTCGCCGCGGCGGCCGCCTTCACCGGAGCGGTCGGCGCGGCCACGGTTCCCGCGGGAGTCGCCGGTTCCGCGATTGCGGCCTTCGCCGCCTTGGCCGGGCCGATCTTGGCGGGACTCGCCTTGGCCGGACCCGCTTTGCTGGGCGCGGGCTTCGGCGGTGCGCCCTTGACCGGGGCAGCGCCGGGCGTCGCGGCCTTGACCGGAGCGGGCTGGGCCGGGGCGGTGACGTCGCTCGCCGGCGGTGCGGCCTTCGCGGCCTTGCGCCCCGGCGTCACCGCGGCGGGCCTCGTGGTCGTCGTGGGTGCGGCGGCGGCCGGCATCGCGTTCGGGGTCGCCTTGACCGCCTTGCGCGCCACGGCCTTCTTCGCCACCGCCTTCTTGGCCGGCGGCACGACATCGGCCGGGCCGGGCTCGGCCAGTGTCACGTCAGCGGCAGCCGGTCCCGCACCGCCGGCCGCGCCCTCCACCGTGCCGGCGCGCGCCTGGGCCAGGCGCAGCTGACGTTCCAGGTCGCGTACCCGAGTGTTGAGGTCGGAGACCTCCTCGGCCGTGGCCAGGCCGACCAGGCCGAGCGCCCGGTCCACCTCGAAGCGCACGATGTTCGTCAGCGCCTCACGGTTGGCCAGGCCGGTCGACATCAGATCCTCGACCAGTCCCTGCAGCTGCGCGGCCGTCGCGCCGCCACGGTTCACGAGCTCACCGGCCACCTGCTGCGCCCGCTTGCGCGGTGCCTCGGTCAGTCCGAGCGCCATCTCCAGATACGCCCGCCATGCGTCCTGCATGTTGCTCCCTCCGGCTCGCGCCACGCGTGTGCTGGTGCAACGCTACCGGGCGTACCCGCAGGTGCATTGCGGTACCGTGCGGAGCGTCGAAGTGGTGTCGTGGAGGAGGTCCGGAATTGGCCAGCGTGGACGAGTGCCGGCAGGCGTTGCACGATCTCGCCGCCCGGCTGGACGCGAACGCCGAGACCCGCGGCAAGCTCGACCTGGACCGCACGCTCGCCTGCCGGGTGAGCGACCTGGACACCGCCTTCCACGCCCGCCTGGCCGGCGGCCGCCTGGTCGACATCGCCGACGGCGACGACCCGAAAGCCAAGATCGCCCTGATCGCGGCCGGCGACGACCTGATCGCGCTGGTCACGGGCCGGCTCGACGTCACCCGGGCGATCGCCTCGCGGCAGGTGTCGATCAAGGCCAACCCCTTCGATCTGCTCAAGCTGCGCAAGCTGCTCTAGCCACTGCCGTACGACCTGAGACGTACGGGAAATGACGTCTCAGGTAGGACGCGTGTAGTCCCGCGGTTGACCACGATGGGCTCATGACAGCACCCGTCGAGGCCCGGCGACTCACGAAGCGCTACGGCACCCTGACCGCCGTCGACAGTCTGGATCTACGGGTCGAGGCGGGCGAGGTCTACGGCTTTCTCGGTCCCAACGGCGCCGGCAAGACCACCACGCTGCGCATGCTGCTCGGGTTGATCCGGCCCAGCTCCGGCGAAGTGCGCCTGTTCGGCCGCGCTCCGGGGCGGCTCGACGGGGTCGGCGCGCTGATCGAGGGGCCGGGCTTCTACCCGTACCTGAGCGGCCGCGACAATCTGCGGGTCATGGCCCGCCACGCCGGCGTCGGGCCCGGCCGGGTCGCGGCAGTGCTCGACCAGGTCGAGCTGACCGGCCGGGCCGGCGACCGCTACGCCACCTACTCGCTCGGCATGAAGCAACGCCTGGGGGTGGCCGCCGCTCTGCTGAAGGATCCGCGCCTGGTCGTGCTCGACGAGCCGACCAACGGCCTGGATCCGGCCGGCCTGGCGGACATGCGCCTGCTGGTGCGCCGCCTCGGCGCGGCCGGCTGCACGGTGCTGTTGTCGAGCCATCTGATGACCGAGGTGCAGGAGCTGTGCGACCGGGTGGGCGTCATCGCGGGCGGCCGGCTGGTGGCCGAGAGCACGGTCGCCGAGCTGCGCGGCCGGCCGGGCCTGCGGCTGGTCGCCGAGCCGCTGGAGGCCGCCGCGGCGCAGGCCCGCAGCCTGCTCGGTGGGCACGCCGTTCAGGTCACCGACGGCGCTCTGCGGCTCACCGTGCCCCCGGAGCGCGCCGCTGAGGTGAACGCCGCCCTGGTCGGCGCGGGCATAGCGGTCAGTGAGCTGCGCGCCGACGAACGCAGCCTCGAGGACGCCTTCCTGGCCCTGACCTCAGGAGCAAGCCATGCGTGACGACATCCGCGCCGAGACGACCAAGCTGGTGCGCCGCCCGGCGATCCGGGCGTTGCTGGCGATCGCCCTCGGCCTGAGCCTGACCTTCACCTATCTGATTCCCTACGCCGGTTACGCGGGCGGCACCGGCGGCCCCCGTGCCGACCGCGGACTGACCGCGTTGCTGCCGGATCAGCTGGTCGGCAACTCCATCGGTGGCCTGCCGGTGTTCCTCGGGGCGCTGATGCTGATCCTCGGCGTGCTGGCCGTCGGCAGCGAGTACGCCTGGGGCACCTGGAAGACGGTCCTCATCCAGGACCCGGCCCGCCTGCGGGTCTACGCCGCCAAGCTCGTCACGCTCGGCCTGGCCGCGCTCATCGGTGTGCTCGCTGTGTTCGCCGCGGGCGCGGTGGCGAGCGTCGCCGTCGCGCTCGCCGAGGGCCGGCCGATCGCCTGGCCGGGCGCCGGTGACGTGCTGGCCGGGATCGCCGCGGGCTGGTTGATCGCGGCGATGTGGACGGCCCTCGGCGCGCTGCTGGGCATCGTCCTGCGCGGCGTCGCCCTGCCGGTCGGCCTGGGCCTGGTCTGGCTGCTCGCCGT
Organism: Actinoplanes sp. NPDC004185; assembly: GCF_053603475.1. NCBI lineage: Bacteria > Bacillati > Actinomycetota > Actinomycetes > Micromonosporales > Micromonosporaceae > Actinoplanes > Actinoplanes sp. NPDC004185. The sequence continues at coordinate 244,831 of NZ_JBSGFR010000007.1, forward strand.
GCAGAATCTGCTGGCTCTGATCGCCGCGCCCCTGCTCGACTGGGTGGCCCAGCTGCAGAAGGCCCTGCCCGGCCCGAACGCGGGCTCACTGGTCGCGGCCCTGGGCGCGGGCGGCGACACCCCCGGCGTCGAGGCGCTGGTCGGGGGCGGCCAGGCTGCGCTGATCGTGGCGGCCTACCTGCTGGTGTTCGCGGCGGCGGGCGGCGCGCTGCTGCGTCGCCGTGACATCCTGTGAGCGTCATGAAACGGGTCCGCGGATACCTGCCGGACGGGCTGCTCGTGCTCGTCCTGCTGGCGATCGGCCTGGCCGGCACCGCACCCGCGGGCCGCAACCAGGGCATCCCGTCCGTCTCCGGCTGGGCGTACGCCCTGGTGGTCACCGCGGCTCTGGTGCTCGTGGCCCGGCGCCTGCTGCCCGTGACAGTCCTGGCAGTCACGACGGTCGCCGTGTCCCTCTATCTGCTCGGCGGCAACCCGTTCGGGCCGATCCTGCTGAGCCTGGCCGTCGCTGTCTACACGGTCGCGGCCCACCGTCCGCTCGGCCAGGCCGCCATCGCGGCGGCCGGCGCCCTCGGCCTGCTGATCATCGCCGGGCTGATCGGCGACGGCCTCGGCATGGAGGCTGTCGCCCCGCAGGTGGCCTGGGTGGCCGGCCCGCTGGCGATCGGCGTGACCGTACGGGTGGGACGCGAGCAGGTGCTGCAGAACCGTCGCGACGAGGCCCGCCGCCAGGCGGACGCCGAACGCCTGCGAGTGGCCCAGGAGGTGCACGACGTGGTCGGCCATGGCCTGGCCGCGATCATGATGCAGGCCGACATCGCCCTGCACGTGCTGCCGAAGCAACCGGAGCAGGCGGAAGCGGCGCTGACGGCGATCAGCCGCACCAGCCGCGAATCCCTCGACGAGCTGCGCGCCACCCTGGGTGCGGTACGCCGCGGCGACGACCCCGACGACCGCTCCCCCGCCCCGGGCCTGGCCCGCCTGGACGAGCTCGTGGACCGCACCCGCGCCGTCGGTGTCCCGGTGGCGGTCGACGTGGCCGGGCCGCTGGGTTCGCTGCCCGCGGCGGTCGACCTGGCGGCGTACCGGATCGTGCAGGAATCACTGACCAACGTCCTGCGTCACGCGGGCACGGCCACCGCCTCGGTCCGCCTCGCCGTGACCGGCGACGACCTGACCGTCTCGATCAGCGACACCGGCCGGGGAAGCCCGCCCCGACCGGCCCGCGACGGCCACGGCCTGGCCGGCATGAAGGAACGCGTGTCAGCCCTCGGCGGCTCGCTGACCGCCGGCCCCCGCCCGGAAGGCGGCTTCGCCGTGACCGCGACCCTCCCGGTACGCCGATGACCACCGACCGGACGATCAGCGTGGTCATCGCCGACGACCAGGACCTCGTCCGGCTGGGCCTGCGCACCCTGCTGACCAGCGAGGACGACATGCTCGTGGCCGGCGAGGCGGCTGACGGGCTGGCCGCGGTCGAGCAGACCAGAACGCACCGCCCGGACGTGGTCCTGATGGACGTCCGCATGCCCGGCATCGACGGCATCGAAGCCACCCGCCGCATCGCCGCCAACCCGGCGCTGACCGGCACCCGCGTGATCGTCCTGACCACCTTCGAGATCGACGCCTACGTCTTCGACGCCCTCCGCCACGGCGCGAGCGGCTTCCTGATCAAGGACACCAAGCCGGCCGAACTCGTCCGCGCGATCCGCCTGGTGGCCGCGGGCGAAGCTCTGCTGTCACCGTCGGTGACCCGCCGGGTCGTCCGCGAGTTCGCGTCCCGGCCCAGCCGCGTGCTGCGCCCGCACCCCCGCCTCGACGCCCTGACGGACCGTGAACGCGAAGTCGTCAGCCTGGTCGGCGAAGGCCTGAGCAACGAAGAAATAGCGGCCCGCCTGGTGCTGAGCCCGGCAACAGCTCGCACCCACGTCAGCCGGGCCATGGTGAAACTGACCGCGCGCGACCGGGCCCAGCTCGTGGTTTTCGCCTACCAGTCCGGCCTGGTCGACTGACCGCAGCGCCCCCGCCGGCGCGAGCAGGCCCAGGCAGACCAGGCTAGCCGGGCTGACCGGGCGGCCGAGCGTCGCCGGCGCCGTCCGGTGAATGGTGCGGCCTGAGATTGTCCCGGGGCCCGCAGGAATGGCGATGTCGCTCCCGACGCCCTGCGCCGGGTGGGGTCGGCGCTGGGTCAGCCGGCGCTCAGGATCGCCGTCGTGCCAAGAATTGTCGCGTCCGCTGTCTCCAGCTACCCGGACACAGAAATCCCCGTGGGCGTGATGCCCACGGGGGATTCCGACAATTCACGAGCAGTGGTTACAGACCCCAGGTGGCGAAGAGCTCGCGGGCCGCGTCCGAGCCGGCCTGCGCTTTGCCGCCGTCCCAGACGAATCCGGTCAGCAGCCGCAACGCGTCGACCGGGTCACCGGAGCCGTCGAGCTTGCCGTCCACCAGCCGCCAGCCGCCGAGCTCGTCGGTGCCGGCAGCGAGCCGCGCCGCCGGCGCCGGACCGAACAGACCGGACAGGTCCGCCGCCACGAACGTCGGCCGCCGCGCCGGCGGGGCCGAGAGCAGCTCCGCGGGCCCGCTGACACCGGTCAGCACGAGCAGACTGTCCATGCCCGCGCCGACCGCGCCCTCGATGTCGGTGTCGAGCCGGTCGCCGACCGCAAGCGGCCGCTGCGACTTCGACAGCGAAGCCGCGGTCTCGAACAACGCGGGCGCCGGCTTGCCCACCACCACATCGGGCTCGCGGTTCAGCGCGGTCCGCAGCACAGACACCAGCGAACCGTTGCCCGGCAACGGGCCGCGCGGGCTCGGCAGGGTGCGGTCGGTGTTGGTCGCCATCCACAGCGCCCCGGCGCGGACCGCCAGGGAAGCCTCGGCCAGCACCTTCCAGCCGACGTCGGGGCCGTAACCCTGCACGACAGCCACCGGCTCGTCCTCGAACCGCTCGACCGGAACCAGCCCGGCGTCGCGAACCTCGGCCCGCAACGCCTCCGCCCCGACGACCAGCACCGGAGAGCCGGCGGGCAGCCGCTGGGCCAGCAGAGCGGCCGCCGCGCCGGCCGAGGTGAGCACCTCGTCGGCGGCGGCGGAAACACCCATGCCGGTGAGCAGCGCGGCGACATCGGGGGCGCGCCGCGACGCGTTGTTGGTCGCGTACGCGATAGCCGTGCCGGCCGAGCGCAGTCGCTCGACCGCCTCGGCCGCCCCGTCGATCGGCTTGTCGATCAAGTAGATGACGCCGTCCAGGTCAAAGATGACCAGGTCGTACGCCTCAACCAGGCTCACGCCTTGTCCTTGTCGTCCGCCGCCTCGCCGGAGCTCTCCTCGTCGGCGGCGGCCTTGACCTCCGCGCCTCCGCCGGCGATCTCGTCGCCCCCGGCCTTCGTGTCGGCGACCTCGGCCTCCGTGTCGTCGTCCTGGGCCTCAGTGTCGGCGGCCTTGGCCTCCGTCACCTGGTCTTCGTCCACCTGGTCCTCGTCGATGCCGGCGTCGACGTCCTCGACCAGATCGTCGTCCTCGTCGTCCTCGTCGTCGTCATCTTCGTCGGCGAAAGCCTCGTCGCGGTATTCCTCGTCCGCTTCGTCGGCGTCCGTCTCCGCCGCGGCGGCCGGCGTCTCGACGGGCTGGTCGTCGTCGTCCTCGGGCTCGTCGCCCTCGATCGTGACGCCGTCCAGCTCGAGCAGCCGCTCGGCCGCGTCGGTGAGGTTGTCCTCGTCGGCGGCCGCGGCCCGAGCGAACCACTCCCGGGCCTCGTCCCGCCGGCCGGCGGCGAGCAGCGCGTCCGCGTAGGCGTACCGCAGCCGGACCGCCCACTCGGCGTCCTCGTCCGCGGTCAGCTCCCGGACCTGCAACATCGCCACAGCGGCGTCGTGCTGACCGAGGTCACCACGGGCGCCGGCGGCCACGATGAGCAGCTCGATCGCACCCGCCTTGTCGAGGGTGTCCTTGTCGGCACCACGGAACAGATCAATCGCCCGTTCCGGCCGACCCAGGGCGCGCTCACAGTCGGCCAGCTCGGCCAGGTGCGTCTGCCGCCCCGTCATCCGGTGGTACGTGCGCAGTTCGGCGATCGCGGTGGTCCAGTCCCCCACGGCGTACGCGGCAAGACCGACGGCCTCCCGCACCACAGCGATCCGCGAAGCCATCCGCCGAGCGGCGATGGCGTGCTGCAGCGCCAGCTCGGAATCCTCGTCGATGATCTGACCGGCGGCAACGAGGTGCCGCGCGACCAGGTCGGCGGTGTCCCGGGACAGGCTCAGCAGCTCGGCACGAACCTCCTTGTCGAGATCCGTCGCCACAATGTCCTCGGGCAGCTCGGGCGCCTGGAACGCGGGCTGCTGCAGGTCGGGCTGCTCGAAGCCCCGCTCACCGCGAGGCCCACGGTCGTCCCGGGGAGCCCGGTCGTCCCGGGGAGCCCGGTCGTCACGGGTCGCGCGGTCGTCGCGGGGGGCCCTGTCGTCACGAGCCGGGCGGTCGTTGCGGAAGTCGCGGTCGTCGCGGGGTCCGCGGTCGTCCCGAGGCGCCCGGTCCGGCCGAGGGCTGCGGTCGTCGCGGGGTGCGCGGTCGCGGAAGCCGCCGTCACGGGGGCCACGGTCGCCGGTGGGACGGTCGCCACCGCGGTATCCGCCGCGGTCGCCGCCACCCTGATAGCCGCCACCCTGCGGACGGTCACCGCCGCTGCGGAACCCACCGCGGTCGCCGCCCTGAGGACGGTCGCCCTGAGGACGGTCGCCCCGGTAGCCGCCGCCGTCCGGGCGGTTGCCCGGCCGGTCGCCACCGCGGTATCCGCCCCGGTCGCCGCCACCCTGATAGCCGCCACGGTCGCCGCCCTGGGGACGATCGCCCCGGTAGCCGCCGCCGGAACCACCCTGGAAGCTGCTGCGCGGGCCGCTCTCGGAGCGGTCGCCACCGCGGTATCCGCCGCGGTCGCCACCACCCTGGTAACCGCCGCGGTCGCCGCCGCCCTGGTAGCCACCACGGTCACGGTCACCACCACGGAAGCCACCACCCTGCGGACGATCGCCGCCACTGCGGAACCCTCCGCGGTCGCCGCCGCCCTGGTAACCGCCACGGTCGCCGCCCTGGGGCCGGTCGCCACCGCTACGGAAGCCACCACGATCGCCGCCACCCTGGTAGCCACCACGGTCACGGTCACCACCACGGAAGCCACCACCCTGCGGACGGTCACCGCCACTGCGGAACCCACCACGGTCGCCGCCACCCTGGTAACCGCCACGGTCGCCGCCCTGGGGCCGGTCGCCACCGCTACGGAAGCCACCACGATCGCCGCCACCCTGGTAGCCACCACGGTCACGGTCACCACCACGGAAGCCACCACCCTGCGGGCGATCGCCGCCACTGCGGAACCCACCGCGGTCACCGCCGCGGTCGCTGCCGCCCTGGTAGCCGCCACGGTCGCGGTCGCCGCCGCGGAATCCGCCGCTTTGGGGCCGGTCGCCGCCACTGCGGAAGCCGCCGCCCTGGGGGCGGTCGCCACCGCTACGGAAGCCGCCGCCCTGCGGACGGTCACCACCGCTACGGAAGCCGCCACGGTCGCCGCCACCCTGGTAGCCGCCACCCTGCGGGCGATCGCCGCCGCTGCGGTAACCACCGGACGAGCCACCCCGGTCGCCGCCACCCTGGTAACCACCACGGTCACGGTCGCCGCCCCGGTTACCGCCGCCCTGGTATCCACCGCGGTCACCACCGCTGCGGAAGCCACCACCCTGCGGACGGTCACCACCACTGCGGAACCCACCGCCCTGGGGGCGGTCACCACCACTGCGGAAGCCGCCGCCCTGCGGACGGTCACCACCGCTACGGAAGCCGCCGCCCTGCGGACGGTCACCACCGCTCCGGAAGCCGCCACGGTCACCGCCACCCTGATAGCCGCCACCCTGCGGGCGATCGCCGCCGCTGCGGTAACCACCGGACGAGCCACCCCGGTCGCCGCCACCCTGGTAACCACCACGGTCACGGTCGCCGCCCCGGAAGCCACCACGGTCACCGCCGCCGGACGAGCCTCCGCGGTCGCCGCCTCGGAAACCGCCCCGGTCGCCGCCGGCGCGGAAGCCGCCTTCGCGGCGCGGGCCGCCTCGGTCTCCCCGGTCACCACGGGGGTTCGCGCCGGAGCCTCCGTCGCGACCGCGGCCGTCCCGGCCTTCGTCGTCGCGGTTACTGGAGCCGCCGTCCTGCGGTCCTGGGTTCACGGGTCAAGTCCTTCCAAGTTCGGCAAGGCCCTCACAACATCGGCGGGGCCGCCGGAGCACATCAAGTACGGAGCAGATCACTACGGGTAGTACAAGATCGTTCAGGTGCCGGCCCAGCCATCAGCCGCGGGGGGCGCGGGTCGAGCACGCGTCCATCCAACGCTACTAGGGCCCTGACGCACAAAAGCAGTCGAGGGCCAACCCCTATGGGGAAGGCCCTCGACTGTACGTTAAGTCCGGCGGCGTCCTACTCTCCCACACCCTCCCGAGTGCAGTACCATCGGCGCTGGAGGGCTTAGCTTCCGGGTTCGGAATGAGACCG